>CAYTZS010000147.1:0-13680 GCA_964442355.1 uncultured Saprospiraceae bacterium
TACGGTAGCACACATCATTGCAATGTTGCTGCTGATGGTACAAGGCTATTTGGTCAACTTGATAGCCATCAATCACCGACTATCCAACGAAGTCAACCTCTTTCCAGGCCTGTTCTACGTTTGGTGCTGTTGTGCAATCCCCGATTTCCTTTACCTCTCGCCCGTCCTCATCGGCAATACCTTTTGTTTGATAGCACTGTATCAAATCTTTGAAACTTACAAGAACCCAGCCTGTGCAGACAAGATATTCAACGCTGGACTGTGGATGGGCGTGGCAAGTCTGTTCTACTACCCGTTCGTGTTCTTTTTGATTGTTTTGTTGGCTGGCTTGAGCATCCTACGTGCGTTCAACTTGCAAGAACTACTGATGATATTGGTGGGACTACTTTTACCATATCTGCTAGTTGGGCTCTACTTTTTCTGGTTTGACAGATTCGACTTTTTCTGGGAAAACCAAATCAGCCGCAACCTCGACTTTTTCAGCTTTGGACACACGGTGTTCACTTGGGACACTTGGGTCAAACTGGCAATATTTGTGGTGGCCGTAATTTTCGTGGTAGCCAATAATGGGTTTTACCTCGCCAAAAAGAACATCCAAGCTCAGAAAAAAGTCAACATCCTGTACTGGGTACTGATTGCTGCAGCAGTATCAGTGCCATTTCAAGCCAACGTCACCCTAGAACACTTCTTGCTATTGACGCCTACGCTTGGTATCTTTTTGGGCTTGAGTTTCACAGCGCTCCGCCCACAATGGGCCGAGGCCATCCATTTCTTGATGGTAGTGCTAGTGCTAGCATTGCAGTTTGTGCCGTGGCAGCTGTAGTTTTCGCTCAAATCACTTCCGTTTCAAATTCAAATAGTCCAAAAAGTAAATCACCCGCAAAGACAGGCTGTTGCGCTGCGGAAAATCTTTGAGCCGCTCCACCCCGCTCAGGTAGGAGTACTGAATCTCGTCCCTCACCTCGCTGAAATTCTCCGTGTTGTTTTTCCAAACGATGAAAATATCGCTGCCCGGCGCAAAGCGCCAGCGGTACACAGCATCAATCGTGAAAGCGTTGAAGCTGTCGTCGTGAAATTCGGCGTAGTCCGTTTCGCCCAATCGACCATCGGGTTGCAAGAGGTGCAACCCACTGTATTCAGCCTTTGACCAGTAGTGCCGCAAGCGGAACGATAGCGACATTTTGTTGGTAAAGATATATGTGGTGTTGAAGATGTTCTCCACTGTGATGTTATCCCGGCGGCCAAAAATGATTTCGCCGTTGTCACGTTTTGTCACGAACCCCACATCATTTTTGAAGTTGTAGCTGCCCGTTTCCAAATAAAACGAGAGTCTATCGCTCGCCCGGTAACGAGGCGAAACGGTAAAATTGATGCGGTGGCGACCTGCCTCATCAAACTTGCGGTAGTTCCAGTTCACGTCCAGCGCAAACTGCTTCCGATAGTCGGTTGAGAGAAATCCACCGACATTCCGGTTGGTAGGAAACCGGTAGTACCTGCTGTAATCCCTGGTTCGAGGTTCGAAATAGTCGAACGTTTCTACTGGCTCCAGCCAAGTGAACATGCCAAAAGCCACCCGGTTTTTCGTCATCATCCAGCCATCCAGTCCCATCCCGAAGTCGGCAAAAACATCCGGTTTTTGGAGCCTGCCGTAAATGCCGTTGGCGGTCAGGTGCGCCTCAATGAAATTGCCGAACGGCTCAATCTTGTTGTAGCTCCACTCGCCCGTCACCGTTTTTTCATTGGGGCTGAAAAGGAAGCCAAGGTCGTTGGGGTCGAAGTCGTAGCTGTCCACGCTGTAGCCCAACTGCCATTGGATTTTCCCGCTTGTTTTGCCAAAAAAACCAGAATAGGAGTGCCCCAAGTCGGTCGAGTCAGGGAAGTATTTCTGGTTGACCACCGCCCGCCCGTTGAAGGTGTAGGATTGGGCCTTGTTCCGAAACGAAAACGTCGTGCCCGTCACGTTGGCCTCGTAGTCGTCACCCCGGCGAAGCACGTTCGTGTTGATGAGCGTCACGAACGAGTTGTTCGGCAAGTTTTGGTCGAGCACGGCGATGTTGTAGTTCGTGAGCGGGCTGGTCAGCACCTGCCGCTTGTCTCCCGTCTCGATGTTCTGGACGGTAGCGTGCGTTTCCGCAGAAATGGCGTTGAACACCCCGATGCCCAAGCCCCCGTTCGTGCGGCCAGAGACCTTCGTGGCGTTGATAAGCTGAGACTCGGCTGGGTTTTCCGACACTTCTTCATTGTCGTCCAATTTGCCGTAAACATCAAAAAAATGCAACGGCCTGCCCCCAACCCTGCGTGAGTAAAACAGCCCGCCCTTGTTGAACAGCTCGGTGCCTTCGGTAAAAAACTGGCGGTTTTCATCGAACCTGACCTCGAACGGCGAGAGGTTGAGCACCCGGTTGTCCGAGCGCACCTGCCCGAAGTCGGGGATGAGCGTCGCATCGAGCGTGAAGGCGTCGTTGATGCCGTACTTGATGTCCATGCCGCCGTTGATGCTGCGGCCCCAAGTGCTTTTCGGGCTGTTGTTTTTGTCAAAATAATTTTCGGCATACACCGAAAAATAGGGCGTGGCCGAAAGCCGCACCGGCGACTCGATATTGGCGATGCCACCAATCGAGCCGGACTGGTTCAGGTAGCCGGAAATATTGGGATTCACCTCGTTCCAGTACGAAATCTCCCGTTTGCGCCGCACCTCCCGCACAAAGTTCACGTTCCAAACCTGCTGCTCGGCATTCGGAAAACGGATGGCCGAGTACGGGATTTTCATCTCCACCACCCAGCCGTCGTCAGTGAATTTGGCCTCGCTGTCCCACACGGCATCCCACGACGACTCGCCAGAGTACAGCACACCGCCGAAGCCACCACCGCCTGCCGCTGCCGAGAACTTCGTGTCGTACTGGATGCCGGATGCCGTCACCCCAAAGCCCACGCCATTGTTCCCGTCCCGGTAGGCGTCAATAATGACGGCGAACCAGTCCGTGTTGCCGATGTTGTCCCGTTCGGTCATTTCCCGCAAGATGCTGTCGGGGCGGGCATCGTGCAGTTTTGCACCGATGTACATGGCCGTGTTGTCGTAAAGTACCCGCACCTCAGAACGCACGGTGGCGGGTTTGCCGGGGATTGGCGTGTTTTGGATGAAATCGCCAGCAGGAGTGGCAGCGGTCCAAGCGACTTCGTCAAGTTCGCCGTCAATTTTTATACCCTGCGTGATGCGGGTGGCCGAGGCATGTTTTTTCGTGATTTCGGGTGGTTGGGCATGGCTGCAAAGCACAAAAAAAGCAGCCAGCAGTATAGTGAACAGGAGTTTCATGTAATCAAAGTTGGTGTAAAACAATCAGGTGCGACTTTCAAGAATTGGTACGGGCAAAAATAGTTTTGGTTAAGCTGAAAAATGTCGTCAAAGTCAAGTCAACTCGAATTTTTCGCATGTCTTGCCAATACTTTCCACTCAAACACAGTTCTTGTTGCCAACCTTTACCATTGATAGGTATTCATGTCAAATAGTTGCTGCGCAAAGGGTTATTTGTTATAATAATCAAAAGGAGTGAAACTTCGAGCAACCCCAGCGACAGCATAGTTACCTTTGACAAAAATTAATTCGAGAAACTTCAATTCGCATTTAAAGCGTTAATTTGCGCCGCTGGCAAATCTCGGTGAGCAATAGCAAAACATTAGGCCGCTAGGTGAACAACTTACTTCCACATTTCATACAGGAGCAGCTTTTGGCTGGCAACCGCCACGGTACATTTCGTGCCTACACCGTGTTTGTGGACATGTCCGGGTTTACCCGCCTCACCGAAACATTGCTCAAAGCTGGCAACACTGGCGCAGAACGACTTTCCAATATCCTCAACGCCATTTTTAGTCCGATGGTACGGGAAGTTTACGCCCAGGGCGGCTTCATCCCGTACTTCGCTGGTGACGCCTACACGGGCATTTTCCCCATTGGGCAGTGCGATTGCGACGCCACCAAGCTGCTGGCGCTTGCGCAACGGCAGTTCGAACTCCTCGAAGCTGCCTCCACCAGTTTCAGCGAATTCAGGATTGGCATAAAAACAGGCCTTTCTTTCGGTGAGGTGGAATGGGGCATCGTCGGTGATGCGCACAAGTCTTATTTCTTCCGGGGCCCGGCCATCGAGGGCTGCGCCAAGGGCCAGATGCAGGCCACCCAGCAGCAAATCATCATTGACGAAGCATTCCGGCTGGAGCTTCTTGCGGCTTCGCCAAACCGGAAACTACCCCTGACACCCTGCGCCACAGACGGCTTTTTTGTGGTGGATGAAAAACCGGACGTCGGAGAACTGGTACTGCCCGCCTTGCCGAGCCTGCCAACGATGAAGCCGGAATTGCTCTCACAATTTTTGCCAAAAGCCCTCCTCGAAGCCAACCAGCGGGGCGAGTTCCGCACCGTCGTCTCCGTCTTCATCTCCTTCGAGGGGTTGAAAGGTTTTGAGGCACTGAACAGCTTCGCAACGGAGGTGCTCAACCAAATCAACAACTTCTCCGGCTATTTCAAGGAGATAGATTTCAGCGACAAAGGGGGCGTCATCGTGGCGTTTTTCGGGGCGCCAGTTTCCTACGAAAACAACGTGGAGCGTGCCCTTGAGTTTGTGCTCGCCCTCCAAGACGAGCTGCTGCCCCTCCAAATCAACAACGGCCTGCAATTCAAGGTCGGCATCGCCGAGGGTATCGCCTACGCAGGTGTCATCGGCGGGGTGGAACGCAGCCAGTACGCCGCCGTAGGCCACCGGGTGAACATCGCTGCCCGCCTGATGATGAGTGCCACCTGGGGCGAGGTGTTGGTGGACGAAGCCGTACACAAGAACCGCAACTACCGCTTCCAGCACACGGGCGACATCAGCTACAAGGGTTTGCACAACCTCATTCCCACCTACCGCCTCACGGGCCGCAACCAGGAGCAGCACCGCCCCTTCGATGGTGCGATGGTGGGTCGGGAGCAGGAACTGGACAAGCTCGAAACCTTTGCCATCAAGGCTTTTGAAGCGTCGGAGCCAGCAGTGGCATACGTTTATGGCGAGCCTGGAATCGGAAAGTCGAGGCTTTCTTACGAGCTGCGCAGCCGACTTCGCAAGCGCCGGGGACTTTACTGGATGGTTTGCCAGAGCGACCAAATTTTGCGCAAGCCGTTCAACCCGTTTATTTATCTACTGAAAAATTATTTTGGGCAAAAGCCCACCAATACGCCGGAGGCAAACCTAGAAAGTTTTGAACACGAGTTCAAGGCGCTGCTGGGCGAGCTAGTAAACATCACCGACCCCGAGTCGGAGAGCATCAAGCGAGAAATCGTGCGGACAAAGCCCGTTCTCGCTGCACTCACCGGCCTCAAAACTGCCGACTCCCTTTGGGACGACCTCGACGCACGAGGCCGCTACCAAAACATCTTGGCCGCACTGGCTGCACTGGTTCAGGCGGAAGCATTGCTCGGCCCCGTCGTGCTGGAGTTGGAGGACGGGCATTGGTTCGATGACAACTCGTTGGAGTTTCTCAATGAGCTAATCGGCCGCATCCGGCACATGCCCGTTTTCGTGCTCGTGACCTCCCGCTACGACGACGACGGCAACAAGCCCAAGCTTTTCAGTGAAACTGTTTTGGGCAAAACTGGCTTGCCACAGCTCGAAATTGACCTAAACATCCTCGACGGTGAAGCGATGCACAACTTCGCCAGCCAACGACTCAAGGGCAAAATCAGCTTCGAACTGCTTGAGCTGCTGCTGCGCACCTCCAACGGCAATCCGTTTTATGCCGAGCAGATGCTGGAATATTTTCTCGAAAGCGGCCAGCTCGTGGAGCGGCCCAACGGCTGGATGGTGAAAGACGTGAACGTGCGGGTCAGCGATAGCATCCAGTCAGTGCTCACGGCCAGGATTGACCGACTAAGCGGGTTGGTGAAGGAGACCATCAAGGCGGCGGCGGTCATCGGGCGAGAGTTCGAGCTGCCCGTGCTCAACGAGGTGATGATGGCCAACGAAGAGCTTGCGCAGCACAACGGCAACAGCACTGCCGTGCTGAAGGAACAGGTAAAAACGGCGGAGCGGGCGCAAATCTGGCAAGCCATGAACGAGCTGCGGTACATTTTCAAGCACTCGCTGCTGCGGGAGGCTGTGTACGATATGCAACTCAAAACTCGCCTCAAGGAGCTGCACCACCTCATTGCGGAAGCGATAGAAAAACTCTACGAACACAACTTGGAGCAGCGCTACGTGGACCTTGTGTTCCACTACGAGCAGGCCGAAGACGAGGTAAAGCTGCGGGAATACCTGCAAAAAGCTGCCGATTATGCCAAAGAATACTACCAAAACCAGCAGGCGCTCCATTTTTACGACAAGCTGATTATCATCCTCGAAAAGCAGGACAACAATCTGGAAAAGACGAAGACCCTCCTGAAAAAAGCAAGTATCCTGGAGCTGGTAGGCCGCTGGGAGGAAGCAGAAACACTTGCCCGTCAGTCGCTCGAACTTGCCAATGTTGTAAACGACGACAAGCTGCTCGGCAGGGCCAACGATGCACTTGGATACCTGCTCATGCTCAAGGGTCGCTACGATGAAGCCGACGGCTACTTGGAAACTGCGGCAGCCTTCTTTGGCTCCAGCCACGACAACCGGGGCACCTCCAAAGTGTACGGCCACCTCGGCACATTGTATTTTCGGCAGGGCAAATATGAAGATGCCAAGCTTTATTTTATCAAAAGCATCCAACTGGCGCAACTGTACAAGCACACTTCATCGCTGGCGCAAATCGTGGCAACGCTAGGGCTCACCTACATGAACCTTGGGAAGTACGATGACGGCATCCGTTGGCAGCAGAGCCAGCTCGAAGCCTGTCAAAAAGTGAACGACCGCCAAGGCATGGCCACGCTGCTGACCAACCTGGGCATTGTGCATTTTGAAAAAGGCGAGTACGACCTTGCGCTCGACTGCTACCAGCGTGGCCTCGACCTAGCTGAGGAACTGGGCAACAAGCAATTGACCTCCATCGCCATCGGCTGCATCGGCACGGTGTGGCAGCGCAAGGGGCGTTTCGACTTGGCTGAACAGCACTTCGAGCGTGACCTTGCACTCACCGAGGAGCTTGGCGACAAACAGGGCATTTGCATTGCGCTGGGCCTTTTGGGCGATTTGTACAGCGTCATGGGCAAGTTCGACGAGGCAATTGGTTACATGCAACGCAACCTGAAACTTGCCGAAGAACTCGGCTACCGGAAGGGCATGGCCAAGTCGCTGAACACGTTGGGCGATATTTATTATTACAGGAATGAGCTGGAGACTTCCCTGAGTTTTTACGACCGCTCCATCGAGACGACTCGGGGCATTGGCAACAAGTTGGTGTTGGGCTTTAGCTTGGTCGAAAAGTCCAACGTGCTGTTGGCCAAGGGCAACTTGGAAGATGTGCTGGTACACCTCCGTGAGGCGACGAGCATTGCCGCTGACATCAAGCACCCCGACCTGTTGTTTGAGGTACGCTTGATGGCTGGAAAACTTGCCGTTATTGACAACAATATTGAAGAGGCAAAAAATGTATTCGATGCTTTGCTCGCATTAAAACGGGGCAGGAGAGACGAGGCATTGGTTCAATTTGAATATAGCAAGATAGAGGATGGCGCAGCCCATAAATCAAAGGCGCTGGCGCTATTTAAAGAACTGTACGAAGAGACGCCCGTCCACGCTTATCGCTTGAAAATCAACGAATTGGAGCAGTAAGAAAAAGTTGTAATTGGCGGTGACTTCTTGCGATATTAAGTTTTTTCTGCGGTAGCAGCTTCTTTTCTGGCCAGTTCCGCCTCTTTATTTCTGCCCAGTTTTTCCAATAACATGGCTTTGGTTCTTAGGTAAACGGCCCGTTCAGAGGGCTTGGATTCATTTGCGCAAGCATACTCCGACCATACTAATGCCTTGCGTAGCAACATGTCATCCAAAGCTACTTTGGAGACGGCAATGGCATAATAATCAAGATTAGCATTGAGGTCTCTATACGATTCCATGATACGGAAATCGAGCACTGCATCCACCATATATGCCAGTTCGTAAATGTCGCCATTGCGGATATGCTGTGCTGCTTTGGCCCTTGCAAGCAGTTCGTTGCGATTCGGTATCGCTGATTTTTGCAGCATCTCTATTAATGCTGATTCGGCATCTTTGTCAAAAGGGTGCCCTTCATAAGGAACAAAGCTGATGTTGGATTTAATCTGCTTGTCTATTGTCTCGTATATTTTGCTGTCCACCTCTACCAACCCTACTGCCTCTCCAATTTCTTCTCGGTTGTCCATGATTATTCGGAACTCCCTTGAAGTTGGGTTGTTTAAAAATAGCTTAACCGCAGCCCAATATGACTTGTCCATGAAGTGGTCTTTGGTCATGAGGGCCAAGTAATCCTGTGTGATTTTAGTTTCTTTTTGCTGTTCACCAGCCATGCGAAGTGCCCGCATATAATCGAACATCATAGCAGGATTTCGTTCTCCGTTTTTAAAGCGCTCTTCGAGTTCTACGTAGCTCTGGCCAGGCGTCACGGCCATTTTCGACCAATCATAAAAGTCGTTTCCAGCCGTATGGGCACCTACTATTCGGTGAATTTCACGGCCATCTGGCATGATAAAAAGGTAAGTTGGAAACACCTTTACGCCATATTTTTCTTTCAATGCATCGCCTTCAGAACTTTCCATGTCGTACTTGACATTGATGAATTTCTGGTTGAAATAATTGGCTACTTCGGGACGTGTAAACACTTCCTTGTCCATCTTTTTGCAGGGTGCGCACCATGAGGTATAGCCGTCCAAAAAAATAATTTTTTCAGTGCGCTGGGCCTTATCCAACACACTTTCCCAGGCAGGATTGTCCAGAAAATCAACGCGGTCATATCGAATCTGCTGGGCACGGGTGGTTTTGGACAGAAGGAACGCAACTGTAAGCAGGCAATAAGTGAAATTCAGTCGTAGGTTCATCAATGGTAATAATTTATGGCAAATATAACAAGCTTAGGGACATACGATTGGACATGCAGGGATGAAAGCGTTGTTTGGGACTACTAAATTTTGAATGATTGAAGACCAAACCTCACAAAAGGATATTTTAGAGACAAACTATAAATTAGTTATAAAATTGTGGCTTTGTTCTGAAATGTTACTAAATTTGTGCGCCTTAATTTTAAAGAACAGTAGTAGTTTCAAACCATTGGCTCGAACATTAGACGCTTGCTATCGTTGAAGATAATCCTTCCATTGAAGAAATATTCCTTTTAAAGCCAATCTAAACAATTCCTAAATCCTTGGGGTTATTGCCTAAACTGGAGAGAAATAATACCATCACACCAATTGAGCATTATTGAACTTGAATAATCAAAACAAAAGGATGAACAACATTCATAGCCATTGTGGAATGATTAACTATGAACCACGACATCCTATTAATTGCTAACTTTTATCATCTTAATCAATACAGTAGGAGCCGCATTCCGTTCCAACTGCAAAAACTTGTGGTAACATGAGAAATTCATCATCAGACGTACAAGAGGAAAAGCTAAAAAGCGCCTATCAAAGCGCTAAAAAGAACAGAAAAAAAGCCAAGGCAAATTATAAGGCAAAAGTGAAAGAGCTAAAATCGCTCCTGAAGCCTTTTAAAAAAGCCTTGCGAGAAGCAGAGAAGGCAGAGAAAAAAGCGAAGTCTGCATATAATGATTTTGCTGAAAAGCAAACCGACGAATCACCAGTCGCCGTAGTTACAAAAAAAGCGGTTGAAGTAGTAGCTGCTGCTCCAAGGAAGCGAGGTCGCCAGCCAGGCTTTTCGCCGAAGGCCGCCAAGGCCGCAGCAGCAACACCAGCTGCCAAAACAGCGCCATCGAAAGGTGGTGAAGACGACCTGACGCAAGTAAAAGGTGTGGGCGACAACATTTCCGTCATGCTGAAAGCAAATGGCGTGAAGACCTTCGCAGACATGGCTGCTACGAGCTTTGAGCGCTACAAGGAACTGTTGAAGGCCAACGGCATGAGTAAGTTCCGTGACCCATCCCAGTGGGCCGCCCGTGCCGCTGCCATTGCCAACTTGCCAGCACCTGCTCCTGCCGAAAAGGCTGCACCTGCTCCAAAAGGCAAACCCGGCCGCAAGCCAGGTTTCTCACCAGTAGCTGCAAAAGGCGTTGTCAATCATGAAGAAGGTTACAAAAAGCCCAAATCTGCTTCGGCAAGCAGTGGCGGCGATGACCTGACGCAAGTAAAAGGTGTTGGTGACAATATTTCCGTCATGCTTAAAGCAAACGGCGTGAAGACCTTTGCTGATATGGCTGCCACAAGCTTTGAGCGTTACAAAGAGCTACTGAAAGCCAATGGCATGAGCAAATTCCGTGACCCATCCCAGTGGGCCGCCCGTGCCGCTGCCATTGCGAATCTTCCAGCACCTGCCAAGACCGAGAAAAAGGCAGCAGCAACGCCAGCCGCTGCACCGAGGAAACGTGGTCGCCAACCGGGCTTTTCTCCAAAGGCTGCCAAAGCCGCAGCAGCAGAACCAGCCGCTGCACCGAGGAAGCGTGGTCGCCAACCGGGCTTCTCCCCGAAGGCTGCCAAAGCTGCCGCTGTAGTTGCAGCACCAGTGAAAGAAGCTGCCCCCAAAGCGCCCGCCAAGCCAAAAGGCCCACCTGCCAAGCCAGACGACCTTACGCAAGTTAAAGGCGTTGGCCAGCGGGTAGCAGAGGCGCTCAACAAAGAAGGCATCTATACTTACAAGGATATGGCTGCTGTCAGCATCGAACGATACAAAGAGATACTCAAGGACAACAACATGAGCAAGTTCCGTGACCCATCCGATTGGGCAAAACTTGCAGGTGAGCTGGTGGGCAAGAAATAATTTCCACCACAGCATATACATGAGCTAAAAAGCCGTGACCAGTGATGGTTGCGGCTTTTTTTATGGTCAAATCATTGGTCAAAACTTGTCTCCATCGGTAAAATCCAATCCGATGCTTTGAATGGCTCCCACTCCACTTGCGCCAAATCCACATCCGCATCAATATACGGTTGCGTTTTGCGACCATTCAGACTCGCCCGAACGTGTGCATGTACCGCCACCTCGCTCACCCCACGGCGATGCCAAAGGTCACGCAGGTAGTGGGCAAATTGCAATATCATATCGGGATGGGTAAACAATTTCTCCTGTTGGCGGTCGGTGAGGTAGTCCTGGGCTTTTACTTTTGTCACCTCCCCAGTTTGAAGGTTTTTCACCTCAAAATGCCCGTACCCTCGCTTCGAGCGGAGCATCATGCGCCACGAAAAACGATGGCCTTCTTCCGACCAAGCCACATCGCCGGGGAAGCACCAGTGGCGGAGCGGCAGGAGCAGGTGGAGCGTGACGAGCGCTATCAAAGCCAACTTCACTGCTCGTCTTGGATATTTCGGTGTAATGCTGGTGTGTATCAAGACCCCGCCGACGTTTTCGCTGGCAGTCAACTTGCCATCCCACCAATCCTCCACCCGCTGTAGCCATTTCATCTTTCGCTTCGCAAACACCCAGGCCTGCCTTGGCCAATCGGGAGGGAAAAACAGCAAGCTCAAGGCAATTGACAGCCAGGGGAAAATGCCGATTTGAAAAATCAGCGTATTGGTCAAGTGGAAAAACAGGATGAAGCCCAATGCCCAGACCCTTGTTTTGCGCAGCAGCAAAAAAAATGGCGCCGTGAGGTCGAGCAGCATACCACTCCAAGCCATCACATAAGCAGTCTCTCGCTTCGCCCAAAGCCAGCCCAGCAGCGGCATTTCATCCCTTGCCCGCAGCCAGCTATGGAGTGGGTTGGCATCAAGCAGCCAGTCGGCGTTCATCTTGGCAATGGCCCCATACACGTACACGATACCCATCATCAGCGGCAGTATCCAAAGGCTCCAAGCTTGTATTTGGTTGCTCCGCAATGTGGGGTTGCGCAGCACGTCCCACGACCACTGGAGGTTGGCAGGCAGAAAAATCATGAGGAAACTCAGCCAGATGAACAGGTAGCCGTGATTGAGGTACAGCGCCTTTTCCAACAAGAAAACATAGCTGAATCCGAGAGCAAAAATCACCGTACAGACCCGATACCACCGACCCACTGCGATAAGCAGCGCCACCGCCATCAGCCCCAAGAATACGATGGACATGAACGGTTCCGGCAACGGCCTCACCCATTCGAATCCGATGTATTTGAACTGGAAATTCTCCGGTTTGAAATAGCCTTCTGAAAGGTGGTAGTACGTCCAAACCCCCATCAAATCGGCGAAGCCGAGGATGCCGAAAACCACTCGAAAAAAGACAAGAGAAGCTATGTCAACGGGTTTGAAAAGCATGGGCAGGTGGTGCTTTCAGGTTTTAAGTTTCGGGGGCCACCAACAAAGATGGGTCTCGCTCGAACTGCTGACGACGCTCCATTGAAAATCCAACAGCGGCATGTGGCAGCAATCTTTGGAGGTACTTCGAAGCCAATTTCAGCTTCCGAGTGGGTAGTGCCAGCGTCAGTTCCGAGCCGTCAAGGAGCATGACGAAGAGGGTACCCCGCTCCGAGAGCAGCATCCCGAAAGGCATCAGCCGCTCCTCCTGCGTGTACACCCAGACCACCTGCCGTGGCACACGATGCAACACTTGCCACAGCGGGTCGTCCTCGACCTTTGGCCGCCTCACGTACTCCCGCAGGAACCAGGCACCGGGCAGCGCCACGCCCAATCCGAGCACAGCCACCAAGTTGTATTTTTGGTAGAAAAACGCCGCCAAGCCCAATCCAGCCACGAGCAGCACTACCCCAACGGCCAGCTTCAGCCAGAGGTCTCGCCGGATGGCGTCACGGATGACGAGCATGGCGGGGTGTGCGAGGAGTTTGTGGTGGTCGTACAAAGGGCTGAATTTTTAAAACATTTTGTTGCGCAATGTGTCGAAAGGATTACTTTTGCACAAAGTACTCAAGCTTCGAAATCAATGGCAGTGCAATTTAATTCAGAACAACTATGGTCTATCATATCCCAACAACAAAAAATGAAATGATAAAGGAGAAAATTTTAAGTGCAAAGCTATTTTCTGAGAAAATCTATAGTGATGATCCTTCACCTGACAAATACAAAGATGGGCAGTCTTTTTTCATCCACAAAGATGAGTGTGGCACCTACAAGAGCACTGGATTGTTATGTAAACATGAGAGTTGTTTCAACAAATCATTTTTTGAAAAACTTGAGGAATTTAACTACAATGAAAGGGAAAAGTTTGTCGATGTGCAAGTTGGATTGAGAAGTGATAAGCTGAATTTTCTTGAGGAGTTGAAAGTGGCGCTTTATGACTGTCAGGGATCATTCGAGTCGCACGTTCATAAGCATTACCTTCAAATAATTGAAAAACAACGTAAGAAGGTATCCAAGGAAATGGGGTTAACAAATTTTGAGCATGAAATAGGGAATAAAGTTTTCATTATTCACGGGCATGACGAAGAGTTGAAACGGGCAGTTCAGCTCTTTGTAAATAGAATTGAATTAGACGATGTAGTTTTACATGAACAACCCAATAGAGGCCGTACAATAATTGGGAAACTGCTTGATGAAAGCAAAGGAGCTTGTTTTGCAATAGCTCTTTTTAGCCCTGATGATAAACTCGAAAATGGAACTATGCAGGCTAGGCAAAATGTGATTCTTGAAATGGGATACTTTATTGGTCTGATTGGTATCGA
>CAYTZS010000148.1:0-13471 GCA_964442355.1 uncultured Saprospiraceae bacterium
GCCTTTATCCAGAAGTTCTGCCTTGTAATTTTCCTTCAAACTGCCACCGTCCGAGAGGAAGACCTCATGCCCGAGATGCTTGGCCAACAGGGCCGCACCAGTGCCGCTTTCTCCGCCTCCGAGGATGGCTATTTTCATGCGTTTGTTCGTGTAAGTTTTGGTTCAAAAACAGTGTTTCAATCTTCCAATAGCTTTTTGACTTCTTCTTTCAAAATGGGCAGATACTTGTTCACAATGCCCCAAATTATTTCATCGGAAACCGTGTCGTAACCATGAATAAAGCGGTTGCGTGTGTCCACGATTTTCCTCGAATTTGTGATTTCAATTTCTGGGTTTTCTTTCAAAACCCGGCTCATCGCCTCTCCGATGATTTCGATATTCCGTTCAACTGCTTTTCTTGTTTTCAAGTCTTTTTTGAACTCAAAAAAATCCCGTTTTTCAGGCATGAACAAGTAAATCTCATCAATTGACCTATCAATATCTTCGAGCCATGTTTTAGCTTCTTCTTTCATAAACAAGCTTTTTAGTGGCATCAATTTGCTGCTTCAAATGCGAGTTTCGAATGGCCTGTTCTTCGAGCAAATCCACTTCTCGTTGGAGCAGTTTTTCCAGTTCGTATTTCAATTCGAAGTAGTTGTCGGCGTAGTCGCCTAATTCTACCTCATCAAATTTCACTATCAAATCCACATCGCTCGATTCATTGAAATTGTCAGTCGCAACTGACCCAAATACATACATTGCTTTGACTTTGTACTCATGGCACAATGCCTTGATTATGTTGATATTTTGATTGATAATTTTCATTGCTTATCTCACCTTCAACGTCAATATCGTCAATACCGCCAGTAAAATGCTCACAATCCAAAACCTCGTGACAATCTTCGCCTCCGGCATTCCTTTCTTCTGGAAGTGGTGGTGCAGTGGCGACATCAGGAAGACCCTCCGACCCTCCCCGTACTTCCGCTTGGTGTACTTGAAGTAGGCCACCTGAATCATCACCGAGAGGTTTTCTGCAAGGAACACCCCACACATGATGGGGATGATGAGTTCTTTGCGGAGCAACAAAGCCATCGTAGCGATGATGCCACCCAAAGTCAAGCTGCCCGTGTCGCCCATGAAGACTTGCGCTGGGTAAGAATTGTACCACAAAAACCCAGTGCAAGCGCCCAGCAAACAAGCGGCAAAAATCACCAACTCACCAGTACCGGGCAGGTAGAACACGTTCAGATAATTGGCCAAAATCACGTTGCCACTCACAAAGGCAAAGACCCCAAGCGAAGTCGCTACCACGCTGCTGACGCCCGTCGCAAGGCCGTCCAAGCCGTCTGTCAAGTTGGCTGCGTTCGATACTGCGGTGATGATGAGAATCACCAACGGCACAAAAATCAGCCAGACATAATTGCCTGATTGCCAGCGTTTTGGCAACCATTTTTGATAGTCCAATTGGTTCTCCTTGAAAAACGGCACGTTCGTGATGTATGCCTTGTAATGCGCCACTTCGATGGTGTCGCCCTTGGCATCCCGCACGTCGTAGGGAGCGCTCACTTGCTCGTAGCCGAGGTTATTGGCCTCCTCCGTTTCCAGTCGTACGCTGATTTCGTCGCTCTGAATCATCATTATGGCGACAATCAACCCACAAACCACTTGCCCTATCAGTTTTGCCCGTGCACTCAAGCCCTCTTTGTTCTTTTTGAAGACCTTGATGTAGTCGTCCAAAAAGCCGATGATGGCCATCCAAGTCGTCACCAAAAGCATGATGAGCACGTAAATATTTTTCAAGTCCGCCACAAGCAGCACCGGTACGACGATGCCCATGATGATGATGACGCCGCCCATTGTCGGCGTCCCTTTTTTTGATAACTGCCCTTCCAAACCAAGGTCACGGACGGTCTCACCAATTTGCAGGCTTCGCAAGAAATTGATGATGCGCCCACCAAACAACATGCTGATTATCAGCGAGATAAGCATCCCCATACCTGCCCGGAACGTCGTAAATTCCCACAAACCCGCACCCGGCAGGTTGTATTTGTCCTCAAGCCATTGGAAAAGTTGGTAAAGCATATCTCAATTTACAAAGGACGATTTACGAATTACGATTGTTCCGTCTTCGCTCGTCTTTTCGTGGTTGTTCGTTAGTGTTACGTGGCTTGATGGGACGCTGATTTGACTGATTGAACTGATTTACACAGATTTTTCACAAAAGAAATCAGTGTATATCATGTCAAATCATGTTCAATCTGCGTCCTATCAAGCCAAGCCGAGCGCTTCGCTCAACTCTTTTTTATCATCAAAATCGTGCTTCACGCCCTTGATTTCCTGGTACTTTTCATGGCCTTTGCCAGCTACCAGAATCACATCGCCCGACTGAGCCATTTGGCAAGCGGCCTTGATGGCCTGCCTGCGGTCGGTGATGGTCAACGTTTTGCGCTTCGCAACGATGGGGATGCCCGCCTCCATCTCAGCCAGAATAGCCTCCGGCTCTTCGGAGCGGGGGTTGTCGCTGGTCAAGATGACCTGGTCGCTGTAATCACAGGCGGCTTTGGCCATCAGTGGGCGTTTCGTTCGGTCACGATCGCCGCCTGCGCCGCAGACCGTGATGATACGTCCCCCACCCTTCCGCAAGCGGTCAATGGTCGAAAGCACCTTCTCCAACGCATCGGGCGTGTGGGCATAGTCCACGATGCCGATGACGTTGCGCTCCTTGCTCACCACTTGGTCGAAGCGACCATCGGCTGCACGGAGACCGCTCAGTGCTTGCAGCACCTCCGCTTTGTTTTGACCCAAAAGCACCGCCGCCCCGTAAACGCCGAGCAAGTTGTAGGCATTGAACTCACCGATGAGGCGGGCGTGGAAGTCCGCCCCATCGAGGTCGAGGTGAAGGCCGCTCAGACTGTTTTCGAGTATTCTTGCTTTAAAATCCGCCGCCTTGCGCAGCGCAAACGTGTGGTGCTTTGCCTTCGTATTTTGCAGCATCACCTCGCCTCGCTTATCATCGGTGTTGACGAGTGCGAAGGCGCTTTTGGGCAAATTGTCAAAGAACAATTTCTTGGCATCTATGTAGGCCCTGAAGGTGCCGTGATAGTCCAAGTGGTCGTGCGTAATGTTTGTAAACAAGCCTCCAGCAAAAAAAAGACCGGCGATTCGCCTCTGGACGGCAGCATGGGAGCTGACCTCCATAAAGGCGTAATCGCAGCCTGCCTCCACCATTTGTTGTATCAGTAAATTGATGGCTCCAGCATCAGGTGTTGTGTGTGTGGATGCAACACTGCGTTTGTTCACTTTATTTTCAATCGTCGAAATCAGGCCAACTTTATAGCCCAATTGTGTAAAAAGGTCGTAGAGCAAGGTCGCCGTGGTCGTCTTTCCGTTGGTTCCGGTCACGCCGACGAGCTTAAGCTTTTCGCTTGGGCGGTCGTAAAATTCCGAGGCAATCCTTCCGAAAGCTTCGGCGCTGTCCGACACCTGCACGTAGGTTATGTGGTCGTGCCTTTCTACTGGCAGTTCTTCGCAGAGCACCGCCGTCGCCCCGTTTTCGATGGCCTTGCCAATGTAGGCGTGGCCGTCGGTCGCCGTGCCCCGGAGGGCGACGAAGAGGGTGCCGGGTGCTGCCTTGCGGCTGTCCAATGTCAAGGCGGTTATCTCCTGGTCCGTTGAGCCGAGGAGGGATTTTATTTCGCTGGTGGTTAGTATGTTAGTGAGTGTTTTCAAAATTCAATTTCTAATTAACTTTTTCTCCAAAAATCTCATGTCGATTTTTGATTCCCCTGATATAGTAGTATCCAAACAATTTTGCTCTGTCCCAAAACAACAAAAGTAGAACCAGATAAATTGACATCAACAAATACTGTTGTTTCCAGATGGCAATACCAATAAAGATGATTAACACTACTATGAACCCCTTAAACATATCATTCAATACACTCCAATATTCAATCCCTTCAAGTTGCTTATTTACCCTTTGTTTAATTATCTCCCTTATAATAAGGTCATGGTCATCTGTCCAAATATTTGCTTGAATACCTATCAGTCTGTGTGAACTCAACAATTTATGTAAAAAAGCAAAAAATTTGTTCGGATTCTTTTTCCTCAATTTAATAACCTTCTTACTAATCCGGTATCCAATAGAACTATCCAAACCATGAACGATATGTCCCAATATATAACAACATGGAATTGATAGAAAAATCAGAATCTCTTTATTTTTACTTATAACTTCATTCATAGAAACCAATATTTCAAAGAACGCAATTACACTTAACAACATGGCGAAAAAGCCAGCAAAAAAATAAGTTAAAAAATCTTTAAGTGTATAATTTCCTGACATAATAGAACTTGAATTATTTATTTTTAAAGTCACCGAATTCGATGACTTTAAATCTATTCTCTACCCCAACCTCAACCAAACCGTCTGCCCCGCAACCCTCGTGCCCGGCGTGATGGATTGCGTCACCACCTTGCCATAGCCGCCGCCGAACTGCACTTTCAAACCTTTGTTTTCCAGTATAAATAGGGCGTCACGGAGTCCCATGCCGATAACGTTCGGCACTTGTTTCTCCTCGACGATTCGTTTCATCAATTTGAGCGAGTCGGGTTCGGCGCTGCGCAATACCGCCCAGTCGCCGTCGGCCTTGTTGTAATAATCGAGGCCAAGTTCGCTCATAATATACTGAATATCAGTACGGTAGCCAGCATCTTTGTCCGGCATTTGTTTGCTTGTAAAGGCCACTGCATCACCCGTGTTCAGCACGGGGTAGAGCTCCAGCCGGGTGGCGATGGCCTTGTCGGCTATCTCCTTAAAAACCGGGAGCGCTACTGCACCGCCGTAAATGCCCGCCTCTTTTGGCTTGCTGATGAGCACGATGCAAGAGTACACAGGGTTGTCGGCGGGGAAGTACCCGGCGAAGCTGGCCTGGTAGCCGCCCACTTTTGTCTTTTCGTTCAAGCGCTGGTAGTTGAGCTGTGCAGTGCCAGTTTTGCCAGCGTAGCGGTACGACTCGGCACGCAGCAGGTAAGCCGTGCCCCAAGTGCTGTCCACCACAGTTTCCAGTAGTTTTTGTGTTTGGCGAATGGCCTTTTTTGAGGCAATGCGCCCCTTGACCTCCGTGACCGGGAAGCGCTTCAGCGTTTCGCCGTACTGCTGTATCTCCTTCACGAGGTAGGGCTTCACGTACACCCCGTCGTTTGCGATGGCGTTGTAAAAGCTCAGTTGTTGCAGAGGCGTCATCGTCAGCTCGTAGCCGATGGACATCCAAGGCAACGTCGTGCCGCTCCAGCCGTCTTCTTGGCTGTATGCCTTCTTGATGAATGGCTCCACTTCGCCACCCACTTCGATGCCAGTTGGTTGGTCAAGGTAAAAATCCCGCAGCCGTTCGATGTAGCGGTCTGCCTTGTTCTTTGTACCATAGTTGTTGTAAACCAGCCTGGAAATACCCACGTTGGAGGACATTCCGAATGCTTGTTTCACCGACACCCGATTTAGCGTGTGCGGGTGGGCGTCCTTTAGCTCCGCATCGTGGTAAATGGTCACACCTTGCTCAATGTCAATGCTGTCTTCGAGGTCAATGTAGCCATCTTCGAGGAGGGCCAACATAGAGGCCGTCTTGAAGGTCGAGCCAGGCTCTGTGGCTGATCCGATGGCATGGTTGTAAGTCTCCCAAAGCTGGCCTTCTTTCGTCCAGCCGAGGTTGGCCATTGCCTTGATTGCGCCGGTTTTTACGTCCATCAAGATGGCTACGCCGCTCTCAGCTTGGTGCCTAACCATTGCTTTGGCGAGGGCGCTTTCGGCAATGTCTTGAAGGTTGATATCGAGCGTGGTTACGATGTCTTGCCCTGGTTTCGGTTCAATTTTAGCGAGGTTTTCCAAAGGAATCCACATGCCGCCGCCGACCCGATACATAAGCTGCGTGCCCGCTTCGCCTTGCAGTTGAGCATTGAAAGCACCTTCGATACCGACCTCGATGGAGTCGCCCTGCACGTAGCCGATGGTGCGATTGGCCAATAGGCGGAAAGGCCGCTCCCTGTTGTATTTCTGCACCACAATCAAGCCGCCCTTGAACTGTCCGAGGTTGAACAACGGAAAGCTGGTGATGCGCTCTTTTTGCTCCAATGTGGCGTCTTCCTTGATTTCCACGTAGCGTTTGCCACTGGTTTTTTGTTGCCACAAATAGGCTTTCATGGCGCCGGGTGTCATGCTGGGATTCACGTAAGTAGCCAAATAGTACGCCAAGCTGTCGAATGATTTCGAGGTCCAAAACGCTGTATCAATGGCGTTGGAATTGGGGTCCCATGAGATGTCAAAGAACGGCATGGAGGTGGCGAGCATACTGCCATCTTCTGTGAGGATGTTGCCACGCTCGGCTTCCATCGGCACTTCCTTTATGTAGAGGTCCTCGCCTTTGCTGCGCCATTTTTCACCTTCCACCACGTTGATTTTCACGGTTTGGAAGGCAATGGCCACTGCTACTAGCACGATTGCTGCGAGCACTACGTAAACACGTATGAGGACTTCGTTTTTGACGTTGAAAGCCATTTCTCTGAAAGTTATGAGCTATGAGCTATGAGCTATGAGCGGCACAGGGCAACTCATCACTCATAACTCCTAACTCATCACTCAATTCCTGTTTGTTTAATCTTCCACTACTATCCGATGCACCCTGCCGGAGGTTTTGCGAAGACCGAGGGACTCAACGTCCTCCCCGACTTCAGCCAAACGGCTCTTGAACATGGTCTCGGATTTCAAAGAATTATACTGACGCTTTAACTCCTTTACTTCGTTCTGTAAGGTTTGAATTTGCCGGACTTGTTTTTCCGCATAGTGTGCGTTGGCAATGTAGATGACGGTGAGAAAACTCAGGAACAGCACGAAAGGCAGGTTCTTCAAGACCAGGGATGCACCAATGCTCCCTATCTCCAAATAGCTCCCGAGTGATTTTTTTTGTTGTGCCATCATACTTGCTTTTGCGGAGTTATGAGTTATGAATGTTGAGTTATGAGCTGTTATGCCCAAGACCCATCACTTTTCGCTCATCACTCATCACTTTCTAAACCCTACTCTCATCTTAGCACTCCTTGCCCTACCGTTTTTAGCCATTTCATCTTCCGAAGGAGTGATTACACCTTTATTTATCTGTTCAAAAGGTCTTTCAATTTTGCCGTAGAAGTCGCTCTTTACTTCGCCATCCACGTTGCCGGTTTTCAGCAGGTTTTTCACCATCCGGTCTTCGAGGCTGTGGAAGCTGATGACCACGAGCCTGCCGCCGGGCTTGAGGATGTCGAGCGTGGCATCGAGGAACTCCCTCAAAGCACCCATCTCGTCGTTCACCTCGATGCGCAGAGCCTGAAAGACCTGCGCCAAGTAGCGGTGCTTGTGCCCCCTGACCAGCGGCTCGACGATGCCAAGCAGGTCGCCGATGGTGCGGATGGGGCGGTGTTCCCGCTCCTGCACGATTTTTTGCGCCAACGACTTTGCGTTCCGCACCTCACCGTACTCGCCTAAAACCGTTTGCAGGTCTTCTGCTGAATAAGTTTTCAAAACCGTCGCCGCTGTCACCTCCTCGGAGCGGTTCATCCGCATGTCCAGGTCGGCGTCGAAACGGAACGAGAAGCCACGTTCGGCTTCATCGAGTTGGTGGGAGCTTACCCCCAGGTCGGCCAAGATGCCATCCACCTGCTTCACGCCGTGCAAGCGCAAAAACTGCTTGACGTAGCGGAAGTTGTGATGGTTGAACGTGAAGCGCTCGTCGTCAATCAGATTGCGGAGCGAATCGTCGTCTTGGTCGAAGGCGAACAAACGCCCTTTTTCACCCAACTCATTCAAAATCAACCGACTGTGGCCACCACCGCCGAAGGTCGCATCGAGGTAAATACCATCTTTTTTGATGGCAAGCGCTTCGATGCTTTCTTTGGCGAGAATGGGAATGTGGTAGGCCATACAATCGAATTATAAAGGCTTTGCAACCCCTTTGTCTGCCATTACAATTTGCGCAAGTTGTGCCATGTCGAGTTCTTCGTTGAGCTGTTTCTCGTACTCGGCAGTCGCCCAGATTTCGACCTTGTCGTTGACGGCAGCCAGCATCACCTCTCCATCGCCTTCCATGATTCCTGCCCATTCGAGCAGTTGGTTGGGAAAGTTGAGGCGGTCGGCACTGTCACGCTTCAGCGGAGTGGCACCCCGGTAGAATGCACGCTTGAAAAGGCGGGCATTGGTGTCGAATTCGTTGATTTGGTTAACTTGCGCAGATTTTTCGTCCCAAACTTTTTTGGGATAAAGGACAAGGCATTTTTCCATCCCCCGGTTGACCACAAAATTGTCCCGTTCGTCGGACGCCAGTTGCTCAAGCAGGCCGCTTGGCAGGCGAAGGCGACCTTTCGGGTCTATCTTGCAAGCATATTCTCCAAGAAGTTGGTTCATTACCTTGATATTCAATTTCTTGGCCAAAAGTATTCACTTTCCTCCATTAATTTCCACTTTCTCCCACCGGAAGTGCGAAAAAAGTTTTCCACATACCCATTTTTTTGAAAAAATAGCTGCGCTTCATTTATTTGATGCCCCATTCTTCACCCATTTGGTGAAATATCAACTTTATTTTCAATTGATTTTTCGCTGCTCGCTTGCCAGTAGCCAACAAAAAGCGCAAAGCGTTCCCACTTTTTTACACTTAGGTCGAAAAATGACCTCAAAACCCTGTCAAGGTTTCACACATCAAAAAGGAATGTTGGCTGAAATGGAGTTCACAATCACACGGATGCATAAAGCAACGGCTATTGCAACAGCAGTTTGGTGAGAATAAAAACGGAATGGATGGGAAGCAGTAGTAGGAAGCAGTTAGCGGAAAAGGCTCTTCCACTTCATCTGAATGACGCCCATGACGGCTTCCTTGACGATTCCTTTCGTCATTTTCGACGTACCTTCGATGCGGTCAACAAAAGTGATAGGGATTTCTTTCAACTTGAATCCCAAGCGCCAAGCAGTGAATTTCATTTCGATTTGGAAGGCGTACCCAATAAAACGAATGGCATCGAGGTCCATCGTTTCCAGCACCTTGCGGCGGTAACCAACGAAGCCAGCTGTGGGGTCTTTTACCCACATCCAAGTGATGAATCGCACATAAAAAGAAGCACCATAAGAAAGTATCAGGCGGTCAGCAGGCCAATTGACGCATTTGCCCCCTTTCACATACCTGGAACCGATGACCATATCTACCCCGTTGTCAAGCACTTGCACCATTCGGATGAGGTCGGCGGGGTTGTGTGAGAAGTCACAGTCCATCTCGAAAATATAATCGTACCCCCTCTCCAAACCATACTTGAACCCTTCGATATACGCCGTGCCAAGACCAAGTTTACCACTGCGCTGCAACAGAAAAATGCGATTTTGGTACTCTGCGGACTTCTCACGTACCACGGCGCCAGTGCCATCCGGTGAGCCATCATCTACCACCAAAACATCGAATGGGATTGGGAGCGCCTGCACGGTATCGAGCATTTTGCCAATGTTTTCCAGCTCGTTGTAGGTAGGAATGATGACTAGGTTCTTAGACAAAACAGGTTGGATTTTTAAAACAACAGAGGTGGCGCTCTACTTGATGCGTCACCTCTGTGGCTGAATTTGATGCGAAATTAGGCATTTTTGATTTCTCTGCCCAAATCGGCGCATCAGGCACACAAATAATTTTCAAAAACGATACCGTTCTTTTAAAAACTATCGAACAACTGACGGGCATGCCTTCCGGTATTGCGCTGCATGGTGGTGCCGTCAATGAAATTGCTGCCCTCCATTTCATTGGGAGCATCGCGGTACAGCTCCACTTCCCAACGGGGGTTGTTCGTTTCTCCACGAGCCGTTGAATGCAGCAGCACATGGCCATTGGTAACAAGCGAAGGGTTGTAGAAAAGGAACTTGACATTGTTTTGGGAAGTCTTCGGGAACTGGTTGTAAAACCAAATCTCGTATGGTGGAGCGCTAGGGTCGTTTTCCTCAAAAACCGTGTTGTTGGGAGGGCCATATTTCAGAAATGTGTACCCCCTGTCGGTTTCAAAGCCGAAGCCAAAGCCATTGGCGAAGCTTTGGTCAACCTGCCTAGCTACCTTCATGTATGCTTCGTATGCCACTGCTGGATTGGTGGGACTTTCCTTGGCCCAATAGCTCATCAAATAAAGTCGCATGGCGTTTTCGTTGCGTTCGGATGTTATCAGCTTTAAATGCTCACCGTCCGATTTGTCCACCTGCATCATAATTGCCTTCAGTGAATAAATCAACTCTTCAACGGAGAGCTTGCCCACAAACTCGTCTTGGAGGGATAGTTTGCCCGACGAAATTTCCTCCCTTGAGATGTTGAGATAGGGATTGCTCCGCTGAAATGGCATGACCCGCTGTGCCAACAACTGGCGGTCTTTGTCCCTAAGCTCAACCACCAAGTTGTAGTTGCCAGTTGGCAGTTGCTGGATGTCCACACGTTGGACGGAGGCAGTGACAGGTTCGGGTTGCTTGCGCTTATGCGAGATGGAAATAGCCTCCAACTTGGACTTGGTATCGGCATTGTCAATGAAAATAGTTTGCACATAATCACTTCCAATAGCCGTATCGGCATTGTAAACTTCAAAGTAGAACAGCAGCAACTCGTCGTTTTTCGCATAAAAGTTGGTGGGCATGGGCTCAAAAATGAAGTTGCCCTTGGTCAATGGGTTTGAGGAGGATTCCGGCCCTGCGTTTTTAATGGAAGACAACAATTGGATGTCGGAAATGGCCAGCACATTGGGCTGGTAGCTCATGGTCATGGCCGTCTCGAACTTTTTGGCTGCACCTAGATTCGTCTGGTCCTGCACCGAAACTTCAAGTTGGTAATTTCCATTGTCGAGGTTGTAGCGCTTGACATCCACAAAATCAATCGGCTGAACGGATGCTGGGCCGTTTAGGCGGTACTTGTCGAACTTGACGACTTCCGCTCCTTTTTTAAAGAGGATGACCACATCCAGCAGCGCATGCTTGGTGCTGTCCGTGACGACAGCACGGCCAGTCGTAGCTCCCAAAACATGCAGGTAAACTTCCACGTAGCCCTTACCCTGGTGTTGAAAAGTGCCGTAGGAAATATTGGCGCCGAGTTCGGTTTGTGCCCAAAACAAGGTTGGAAAAGAAACGCAGACGAGAATAGTAATTAAGTTTTTCATGCTAAATATTTAAAAAATTAGGCTTCGGGACAATTTCATACCGCCTTTACTGAGCGTTGGATTTCGAAAAACGATGTAAGTTATGCAGTTTTGCCGGACTGAAAAACGTTCAACTGACCCAACGAACCACTAAAAAAGGTTTTGCAACATGGATTTCAAAGAATTTCTAAACCTACACCTCAACATCGGTTCGTTCAAGCTCACGGTGTCGCATTTGTTCTTTGCGTTGGTCATATTAATGACAGCCAAACTGCTTATTTGGTTGATAAAAAGGACCGTGCTTGACCGATATTTTCAGAGGAAATCAGTGGATGTCGGTCGTCAAATTGCGCTTAAGCAGTTTTTGAGCTACATCATTTGGGTATTGGCGGTCTTTGCCATTTTGGAATTGTTTGGCATCAGCTCCATGATTTGGGCCAGTTCTGCAGCCTTGTTGGTAGGCATCGGGTTAGGCTTGCAGGACAGCTTCAAAGACATTATTTCAGGAATCATCATATTGGTGGAAGGCACTGTGGAAGTCGGCGATATTCTGGAAGTTGACGGCATAGTGGCCAGGGTCGTCAAGATTGGCCTGCGCACCTCCAAGCTGGAGACCCGTGACCGGGTGAGTATTATCATTCCCAACTCCAACCTCGTGGTAAACAAAGTGACAAACTGGACGCACGACGACCAACCCACCCGGTTCCACATCAAGGTGGGCGTTGCTTACGGTTCGGATGTATCAGTTGTATCAAAATTGCTCATGCAAGCAGCAATGGAGCACGAAAAAGTGCTGAAAGACCCAGCTATTTCCGTCTTATTCAGGAATTTTGGCGACTCTGCGCTCGATCTGGAACTACAGTTTTACACACGTGAGTTCTTCACCATTGAAGCTGTAAAAAGCGATATTCGCTTCAAAATCAATGACTTGTTTGACAAAAATGGCATCCAGATTCCCTTCCCACAGCGCGATGTCTGGGTGCGAAATCCAGAAGATTTTCGGGAAAAACCCAGCTAGATTTTGGTTTCTTAAAAAAAATATTTGTAAAGCAACTCCCTGAAAAACAGCTTTTTAGGCATACCCTACAATAATATGCTTACCATACTGTTTTCAAACAAATTTAACAGGGCTACATTTGCATTCACTCTTGCACAGCATACATCTTCCCTCTTAACATCATCACTGGCTCATTCAGACTCAAACTGTCTGCATCCTCACTTTTTTGATTTCACGGAATGCTGGTCTTCGGGCAATGCCCTGTTCTCACTTCACACTATTTTGACTGATTCGACAATTTCGACAAGATAAATGCATCGCACTCCCCCTGCGTTGCTTGGCATTTTCACTTACGATTATTAACCAAAATACGGAAGTATGTACAACAATTACACGTTGAAGACAGGCATGTCATGCCTCTTCGTCGCAGCGACGCTGCTCTTTTCTAACCTGCTTTCCGCCCAAACCACCTTCGGCGGATTCGTCAACAGCGACTATTTCAACCCAGGCAACTGGACGGGCAATGCACTTCCTAGTGCTGCCAACCCCGGCACCATTCCGGGCGGCGCTGTGGTAAACATCGGCTCATCGCTGACCATCAACTTCACGCTGACCAGCTACGGCACCATCAACGCAAATGCGCAGGTGACCCTCACTGGCACCTTGAACAATTACTCAGGCTCTGATTTCAACATCAGCAGCACTGGCAGACTGACCAACAATGGTACGATGGACCAGCGTGGCTCCATCGACATCGTCGCTGGTGGCACCTTCACCAGTACAGCCAACTATTCCAGCACAGGTTCTGGAGTCATCAACAACGCTGGAACGGTTACCATCTCTGGCAGCTTCAGCAACTTGGGTACTATCAACAACGACGGTACTCTGGCCATTACAGGTGGCAACATTGGCAACAACACGGCCATCAACAACAACGGTACTTTCAACCTCAGCGGCGGAACTTTGACCAACCTCAATGGCGCCAACATCAACAACGCTGCCGGAAAAACACTAACCCACACCGCAGGCGCAACACTCAACAACCAAGGCACACTGACAAACAACGGCACCTACAACAACAACGGTGTCCTCACTAGCAATGGTACGATTGTCAACAATGGCCTTTTCAACAACAACATCGGCGGCAATATCACCAACAACTTCCGCCTGAACAATAGCGGCACGTTCAACAACAACAATCAGGGCAGCATCCTGAACGAGTTTGAAATCAACAACAGCGGCACGTTCAACAACAATTTCTTTATTGACAACGGCGCTCAGATTTACAACTTGGCTGACGGTACGTTCGTCAATGCGGCAGCAGGCGAC
>CAYTZS010000149.1:0-13428 GCA_964442355.1 uncultured Saprospiraceae bacterium
CCCAAAGCCAGGTCTCGAAGCCGTTCGTGTAGAAAATGATAGGCCTCCGTCCGTGCAACTGCTCCATGCAATCGGCATAGACCACTGCCTGCGCTTTGCCCTCGGCAGCGCTGCGGCAGGTCTTCTTGGCCTCCACGATGGCCAGCGGTAGGCCGTCGTCGCCCCAGAGCACGTAGTCCACATAGCCCTTTCCAGTGGGGTTGATGTGGCGGGGCAGGTTGCCCAGTTCGAATTCCGTGGAACGGGTATCGTCGAGTTCCCAGCCCATTGATTTCAGGTCGGCGTCAATGTAGAGGTGGCGGGTTTCGGCCTCCGAAATGCCCGCTTCCGGCACTGGGATGTGCTTGTTCTTGTCCTTTATGGCCGCCAGTTCCGATTGCATGGCGGCATGGGCGGCCTGTTCGGCAGTGCTGGCCTCCAGCTGTTTCAGCTGCGTTGCAATAAGTTCTTGCTGCTGTCTTTGGGCTTCCTCCAGCCGGGCGATTTCCCGGAGGGCCACCTTCACGGGGTCGTCCTTGGGGATGTGGTTTTCGTCAAAATCCTTGGGCCATGGGTCGTCCGTGTAGGTGCGGGCAACGTACTGGCAGAAGTGGAAGAGGAATTTCAGGCTCGCCAATGCCTCGTTGGAAGTGATGCGGCGGCTGTGCGTGGCATTGTTGCCCACCTTGCGGATGTACTCCAGCTCCCGTACCATCGAGGGTTTCAAGTCCTTCACAAAGCAATCGGCCCGCAGTTTGGCGGCGATGGTGTTCTGGTAGGGGACGGTGTACTCCACATCGAATTCATAGACCCAGTTGACCATGAGCTCCATCGCTTGGCGGCAGTACATGCCAGCAGTGACGGACTTGGTGAAGACCTGCTGCTCGGCCTCCGTAGCCGCTTCATAAATTTCGGGCCAACGGGCATAGAGGAAGGTGAAATTGGAGTTTTTCATTTAGAATGGGTGGAGGGGAAAAACTTTTCTTGGGATAAATTATATATCCTATGATAAAGAAAATCTCCCTTGTTCTCATCATAATCAACCCCCGGAAATGACACCTTTAGACTCTTGGTTGGAGCATCTCTAGGAATTTTTTTTACGATTTTGCACAAACCAAATTCTTTGATTTTTATGAATTTTCTGGTTGAAATATCAAGCGACAGCTCTTGTTCTATCTTTTTGCAAGAAATTGATAATTCATTGATTGTCGTTGAATCCGGCGTTTGGTCAAAATTAAGTTCTTCTTTGATAGTATCATAAAAATCAACAATTGTTTTTTTCTCAAACCTGGGCAAAACGGATTCCGCATTTTTCCAAAGCAAAGCATACCACTCAGTCCTTTCTTCCCGCACCTGCTGGTGAAACAACAGCCCCAGGTAGATAAGGGCAGCGCACTGCTCTCGATACCGGGTCAGTTCGTTGGCCTGGTACTCATCAGCGTATTTTCTAAATGGAAATTTATTGAGCAGCAGCAGGAAATACCCCATCATACCCAATGAGATGCTATGAAAACTGTCATGGTCTTTAGTTTTACCATCCAATGGGATTATTACGCTTTCAATTGGCTCTCCTTCCTCTTGTTTCACAAAGTATTTTTTATTGGTAATCAGCAGCAACTGGGCATATAACAGCCAAAAATAACACAGCTCGGAACTTGTGATTTCATACTCCTCTTGTTGAACTGTCTGTTCCAGGTATTTCAAGTATTTTTTGAAGCCGTTGATTAATCTTACCCTTGTGCGCTCCAAATCTTCCTCTTTTTTAAAAATCTTAACTTCTTGATAAATCCGGGTTTCCGTTGTCTCAAAATCACCTCCATCACTTTTGGAGCCTTCCTCTTCCTGGTCAATGTCCTTGTCATCCCGGCCGAGTTTAAGCTGCTTTAAAATCAAGGCAAAAACATCCATGAAATGTTTGGCTGATGCAAACATGTGTTCCTCCTCCGGCTCGCTCTCGGCCAAGGCTTTGGCTTCTTCGTAGGTGATATCCAATTCTTTATTAGAGGAAGATGAGTGGCTGCGATGGCTAAGCGCTCTGCTGTTGCTCTCATCGCTACTTTGCTCCCTAATGATGGTGGTGAGGTGGGCCACCATGTCAAATTCTGTAATGTTGCCCAATTGAAGGTCGGCCAACAGTTTTTGGGTTTTGCGATTTTCCTTGTCAGGGTTGCATTTCCATAAATATTCAACTTCGTTGATGAAGGCCAGCCTCGATATTTTCTCACCACCCGCTTCGATGTACAGCACCACGGCCCTTTTCAACACAGGGAATTTGGCCAATTTTATCCGGATGTCTTTCTTTTCCTCCAATGCAGGCATAATACCCTCTATCCTGTTGCCAGAAGCGTCAAGGAAAACAGGAATTTGTCCTAGTGCCAGCGGCTTGGAAAGGGTGAAATGCAAATCCGAATAGTTTTTATCTGCCCCAGTAATTTCGATGCGGGCGTGGGTTCGCCTGGCCTGGTTGGACTCCGGTGCCGGAAACAAGGTAGAATTACCCACCTCCCGCCAGTCAATTTCGGCTGCATCCGCAATGCCCAGGTCGGGGATGATGGCGGATTTTTCAAAACGGTATAACAACGCCGATTCGTCATTGACGAAATGGTGGTTCAAGCCGAAGGCCGCCGCTGTGGCATTCGGGCTTCCTTGTAAGAACCAAGTAGCGTATTCCGATTCAAAAATGAACAACTTACTATGGTTGAAACGGTGACTATCATTGAACATTTCAATGCCCCGTTCACTGGTATCGAAATTGAAAAATTTAAAACGCTCCTCCCAGTCATATTCAGTAGGCAAGACCGTCTTGCCGGGTTGCACGAACAGGTGAATTTGAGCCTCGGTGAAATCCTCTTTTAGCCGACTGAGCAGGGTGCCGTCGTTATCGTAAAATGGACTGACGACGGTTATTTTTTTCATACGCTCCCCGCCAATTTTATCCAGTAGTTGCTGGTAGATTGTCTGCTGGCCATTGAACAGGTAGCTGACCTGCCTATCCTCTCCCACTTCAGCAGTAAGGCCGTATGACGGCGTTCCAAATGAATTGAGCACCTTGCATTCGTTCTTTATCCATTGAAGTTGTGTCTGGACAAACCCGGTTTTACCCTGAAAGAAAGAAGTGAGGTAATCAGCTCCGGCCCTGATGATGGGAAACTGTGGGTCATCCAAGCTACTTGCAGATAGCGTAGAAAAAAGTTCATGATTTTTGCCCAAACCGCCAGCTGTCAGGTTGCCAGAGCCAAGGTGCATCATCACCTCATTTTCACCAAAAAACAATGATACTTTTGGATGAAAAACGCTCTTGCTGACAATGGGTGTGATGGTATAGTCATTGAGCAGGTGCTGAGCACCGAAGGATAGCTTGCCGAAACTATCGTCGAGCTGGTGCGCATCGCAGAGCAGCAGGATATTGTAAATGCCCTTACTGTGCAGTTGCCGGCGAATTTGGCTATCGAAAAAATGATAGTCGAACGAAAAGGAACTGAGGATACAAGAGTGAAATTTGCTCCTCGAAGATAAGTCTTTAAATAATTTGAATTCCTGCATGGGTGCTGGTTTTAGCGGTTAAGTAAGGCCAACCCCTCCTCAGTCGGCAAATGGGTTTCTGTATCTAGGAGGCTTAAGTCTTCGAGTATGTTTTTGACCGACCCCAGCCTAGGTGTAGTCATGCGGGGTTCGATGGTATTGATTTGAACGAGATGGTTGTGTTCGATGAGGAATTTATGTACCTGCACTTCGCCATTACCCATTTTGTCGTATGCCACCATTTGGTGGTCGTTGAGGATGCGAAAGACGAACTGACGGAAAAAGTCAATAACAGGTCGCTCTCCATTCAAAATCAGATATTCCTCTATCTCTAGGATATTCCCCCGCTTTCCTGCTATATGATTTGCATTCAGATATTCTCTAAATGCTTGGATTCTGGGCTGAACTTGCTGATAAGTTTGAGCGATTACTAAAAGTGCAAGGTAGAATACAGCTGCAAATTGTTGTTCTAAATAAGCATTTCTTAAATCATCCCTCCATTCCATTGCACTGAAACTGTAATCAGTGGTAAACCATATTCGAAATTGCTCATTTTCAATTTCATCTCTAGTTTTCATTTCATCATTCAGCAACATAACCTGCGATTCCACAAACTCGTCAATCTTGACATATCTGTCTTTTTTCATCTGTAACAACAAGGAGTTAAAAATCATCTCGATGGCAAAATGAATGAGCTCCTGTGCATAGTAGAGATACCAGCCCAACGATGCTGAACTCGGCGCAAACTTCACGGTATTGGGGTTTTGAAAATAATACTCGCCCAACAACCATCGGCTGAACGGAATGCCCATTCCGGCTACTTGCAGGTATTGTCGCAGCGTCTGCAAACGCATGCTGCCCGTGGGAGTTGGGCTATCGGGCTGGAAGAGCAGTTCAAGATAAGCCTGCCATTCAGCCGAGCCAACAGGGATGTTGGATATGTCAAAAGCAGCCAATTGTTCCAGTTGTGCCGCTTTCAGGGTGCCGGAACGAACAATAGACAAAAGTACTTTGACTGACTGGGCATCGAGCGATTGACCAAAGGCATCGGCAAGTTTTTGACCACGGTCGGTGAGCACAAAATAGTTCGATTTTTCTTTCACATAAGAAGAAACCAGCGAAAGGGCCAGCAAGGCGCCAGCGTAATACTGCCCCATGGCACCGGATGCGTATTTCCAGTAGGAACGGGCCTCGCCATTGGCATTGCGCATGGACTTGCCTTTGTCTGCACCTGCGGCCAGGTCTATGCTGCCGTTTTTGAGCAGCGTAGGCAAGTATTCGAAGGCGAAATTGGCACCAGGAATAGAACTATAGCCGCCTACTTCGTGCTGCATGTAAAAGGCTATCAGCAACTCCGCACGACGGATAAAGTCGAACTGCTGCCGGTAGTTGTCTTTGCTGCCCTCACCGGCATCATATTGAGCCAGCAGCCAACAGTAAAAACCATAGTAGCGGATGCGCTCGGTTAGATTGGTAATGCCAGGCAGCAGGGAGGCATACACCACAACCGAACTATTCTGAATGCCCATAGCATCTCGGCCTGGAATGAAGCCACTGCTTGCTGCCCAGTACAGGGGCGTGATGGTATTAATCTGGAGCTGTGCCATAACAGATTAGTTTTCATATTGGCGCCCTTGACATTAAATATTGAAAATAACATCACTTTGGAGTATGAAACATTCAATACTTAATGAAGGCGAAAATTGCTAAGGTTAAACTCGAAAAGACTTATTATCCAATACATTTTTATCTATTCCTTCACAACCATGCCCACCCTCAGCTCCATCGCCGAATTCAGCTGCACGAAATAAGCCCCGCTCGGCAATCCGTCGAGGCTGACGGAAAACGCTCCTAACTCCCCTGTTTTTTGATGAACAGACCGCCGCACCACTTGCCCCATGCTGTTCACGACAGCTATTTCATATTCGCCGAGTTCCAAGCTGCTCCATTGGACTTCGAAATCCCCACTGGTCGGGTTGGGGAACAGGGACAGCCCATTGGCCGCCACAGCATCCTCCACCGCCGACGGGTTGGAAGGCGTGAACTTCACCTCCAGTGCATAGGGAAACTTCCAACTGTTCGGCGTTGGAATGCCGGCAGCTTCGAGGTAGTAGGTGCCTGCGGCCACCTGTATGGAGAAACTGAGATTGCTTTTTCCTTCGGAAACCACTTCCTTCAGCGGGTCATAATTGCTCTTGAGCAAGAACACCCCGAACTCATTGACAGGAATATCATACACGTTCACTTCCAGCAGGCCATTCGTGGGGATGCTCAGCCGGTAATCGTCATAGTCCTCTTCATAAGGACTATTGGGCGCTTGCTGGGTACACCAGCCATACTGGAAGGCATTGAAAGGAATCGGGTAGGCAAGGTAGTATTCATCGGCTTCGTCCAAACCCCTCACGATGGCATTTGGGTTTTCTTTGTGCATGTCGGTATGCGCAGTGGTCACATCAAACCGCTCCGCATCAAGTTGGCCAAGTGGTGGTTGCGCTACCAGGTAATTGTTCAAATCTGCCCGCTCGTCGGCCACAATTCCGTCCCCATCCAACCCCGGCAGGTTGTTTCCAACTCCGACGATACAAGAATAACTGATTTCCGATGGGGCAGTTTTTTCATTCAACCCTGTAATCAAACCACCCACCGCACCATTGCAATCCACGTCGTTGTTGTAAAAAATGGAGAAATTGTCCTCGAATCCCCCATCCAAATATTGCCCGTCAAAAATGACGGATTCATATCGCAAGTCCCGCACAGCCTCTGAGCTTTCATCATATCCTGCAAATATTCCCAATCCCGCCCCAGTCATGTTACTACCCCCATTCGGCGTACCAATTGTGAGCAGCTTGGCCACATGGTGCTCACCATCGGCCTGCCAATTTCCGGGGTTTTGAAGGTACTCACGGGAAGCTAGGCCGCCCATGCTGTGGCCAACTAAAATGACCATCTCCGCACCCGTTTTCGCCAATATCTTTTTCACTGCGTCGCTCACCGCCCAGCCCTGCTTCACGATGGCCGACTGGTTGCTGTAGTCATCGTTGAAAGGGATGCCATCGTCGCTGACGAACAACGCACCATTTGTGCCCACATCAAAATTCATCAGGTAATAATCCCCTTCGCTCAAATTGGCTGTATTAACAAAGGATTTGATGATGCCATCCGACGTGTATTGATTGCCATCGGGGTTGAGGCAGTAGTCCAGGCGACCGCCAAACGACCAGCCATAACGAAACTCAGCCTCCACGCTGAACTCGGTCCACGTATGGCTATTGCCCGTCCAACCATGCACGAACAGCACCGGGTACGCAAATTTTTGTGAAGCCACTACTGAGTTGGTGAGGTTGAACGTCGAGCAATTGCTGCCGCTTTTGACACAGAAAGCGTTGTTTTCGTTCGACTCTGGTATTTGCCCCAGAGGGTCTACCTTAAAGGCCACATGGTAGCTGCCAGCGAACAACAACGGCGATACCGGATACCGGAAGTCCACTGCTTGGCTCTGGCCCGGCCCCAGTTCCTGAATGGAAACCCGGCTAACGATTTCGTCATCAGACACTGATTGGTCTTGGGTGAAATAGACATACATGAAATTCGCCGCAGCCGTGGCATTGCCCACGTTCTTTACCGTGGCTTGCACCTGCATGGTGCCGCCTTTGGCGATGCTGTTAGGAGTGAAACTGGAGGCTGAAACCACCAAGTCGGCTTGGCTAAAAACAAAGTTGGAGATGCACAGGAACAGTGCGAGCGAGGATAAATTTTTTTTCATTGGTTGCGTTTAAAAAGTGAAACCATGCGATGCCATCCCCTTCCTGTATCCAGCGGGACACAGCAAAGGCGCAGTTGGGGAAACTACCGGAATGACAAATTCGAAAGGGAAACACAAGGGCGGGGCTACCTCGTTTTTAGGGCTTTCAATTAATTGCTGGCAAAAACTGTGACATTTTGAACTCGGCCACAAAAAAACGATAACCGGGGATGGCTACTTATGCTGCCCCCAATCGTAAATCGAAATCACCCAAACACCCGCTGCAACAGCCCCCCAAACAGCGCCTCGCTCTCCGCCAGCGCCTCCCGCAGCACCGCCTTCTGCGCCTCGATGTTCTCGATGATGGCGGCGAATTGGGTTTGGAGTTCAGGTGGGGGGTAAGGAAATTTAAGATTATCTAAAACCGCTGTGCTCATATGCGTAAACGTATCTTCATTACCTTTTTTAAGCCTGCCAACCCTATCTCTGAAATGTGTCATCAAATTTACAAAATACAACGGCAGAAGCTTGCTCTCATCGAATCGGAGCCGAATAAGGTTTGAACTAATTATTGACTTTTCTTGAGATGATTTAACTACACACATTTTCCCGACAGTCCCTGCTCTTGAAATAATAATATCTCCGTTCTTTACGCTATAACCAATTAACTGTTCATACTTTTTAGATGTAATCCAAAGGCTATCATTTTCAATAAATTCACCCTTGGTTGTTATGTTGTCCATCACCCAAACTGCCACTCCTGATTTTGTATACTCGTTTTTCTTTAATGCGCTACCAAACGGGCCACACTTAGTACCTTCTTTTGGGTTAATATAAAAGTTTTCAAGGACTTCAACTGAAAATCCTTTTGGATTGAGCGCCGGGTCCCCAAACATCTCCAAAAACACCCCCTGCGCCAGTTCATCCAGCGCTTCCAACTGCTCCTGCGTGCAGCGCCGGAGCGCATCGGCGGTGTCAAGCACCTCAGCGATTTGTTGCTGGATGGGGAGGGGCGGGAGCGGGATTTTAAGGTTCTTAATCTGAGTTAAACTTAGATTAGATATGGTTGCCGTCACCTTAACCTCTGATATTTGAGTTAAAATATGTTGAGTAGTTAAAACATATCTTAAATATTTTGGCAAAATATTTTTAGAAGGTCTAATAATCGCAACCGCCTGATTACAATTTAGGTGAGAATTCATTGGAGGCACTACGGCAGTCCTTCCAATTGTTCCAGCAATTGTGATTAGGACATCATTAGATAGAATTCTTGAGCGTTTAAGTTTTTCATCAGTTTCATGATTTATAAAAAGCAAATCTTTATCTAATATTAACTCATCATTGTTGATATTTTGAGCTCTCAGAAATGGTATTCCATCATCTTCAAAGCTATCGCCTAATGTACTTGGTGTCGTACCTTTTGTTACATAGTCTGCTACAACGTCCAATTCAACCATTTCCCACTTCCTCATCCCTCAAATATTTCACTGTTCAACAATAGCCCTTTCAATTGCGTGAGCAGGGCGTTCCTTTTCTCATCGAGCTGTTCGATATGGGCGATGACCTCGGCGGGCGGGGCATAGTCCACGGCGTTGTATTCCACCTGCTTGTAGCGGTTGATGCTCAGGTCGTAGTCGTTGTCCCGAATCTCCTGCACCGGCACGAGGAAGGACTGGTCGGTGCGGCTACGGCTGCGCTCGGAGGTGCTGGAGATGGTATTTACGCTTCCAGAAGCGTGATTTACGTTTATCGAAGCGTTCGCCACGTCTCCAGAAGCGTAACTTACGCTTGTGGAGACTTTCGTCACGCTTCCAGAAGCGAGATTCACGTTTATCGAAGCGTTCGTTACGTCTCCAGAGGCGTGACTTACGTCTTTGGAAGCGTGGGTTACGCTTCTTGAAGCGTTCGGAGCGTTTCCAGAAACGTCCGGAGAACTTCCTGTGCCCAAAAGCTCATTTTGCCAAGCCAGCCATCGGGCCACGATGTCGGGGATGTTGTTCTCCTCGTGCTTATCGCCGAGGGGCGAGCGCTTGTCGTCGAGGCTGTAGCCGTCGGCCTTCATGTCGTAGAACCACACTTGGTCGGTGCCGCCGCTATTGGTTTTGGTGAAAAACAGGATGGCCGTGCTGACCCCGGCGTAGGGCTTGAACACGCCGCCGGGCATGCTCACCACGCCCTGTAGCTGGTGGTGTTCGATGATTTCCTTGCGAATTTGTTTGTGCGCCGTGCTGCTGCCGAAGAGCACGCCGTCCGGTACGATGACGGCGCAGCGCCCGCCTATTTTGAGCATCCGGAGCATGAGGCCGAGGAAGAGCAGCTCCGTTTTTTTGGAGTCCACCACGGAGATGATGGAGCTGTCCACGGCTTCCTTGTCGAGGCTGCCCTTGAAGGGCGGGTTGGCGAGTATGAGCGAGTAGGCATCCCGGATGCCGCCCGCCTGTTCGGAGAGCGAGTCTTCGAGGTGGAGGTTCTGCGATTCGAGGCCGTGCAGCATGAGGTTCATGGCCCCGATGCGAATCATGGAGGGGTCGAACTCCAGCCCGGTGAACATACGCTCGTTGAAATGCGCCTTGAATTCCGGTTTGAAAAACTCGTCCTTGTGGTGCTCCCGCAGGTACTCGATGCAGGCAACGAGGAAGCCCATCGTACCCGCCGAGGGGTCGCAGATGGTATCGTCGGGGGTAGGCTGCACCATGTCCACCATCATGCGGATGATGTGGCGGGGCGTTCGGAACTGCCCGTTTTGGCCCGCCGTGGCGATTTTGGAGAGCAGGTATTCGTAAAGGTCGCCCTTGGTGTCCTGGTCGGCCCGGTCTATTTCGTCAAGCATCTGCACGGCCTTGTCGAGCAGCCGGGCCTTGTCAATCATGAACGTTGCGCCCTTCATGAACTCCCGGAAAGCGCTGTCGGCATTGCCCATCGTCTTCATTTTGTCGAAGACGGTGTAGTCAAGTTCCTTGCTCAGCGGCTTTCGGAATCTGTCGAGCATCACCTGCGGCTCCTCCTGCTTGAAGCTGGACCAGCGCAGCGGTTTTTCAGCTGGGGTGAAAATGGGGTCTTCGATGGCCGTTCCGAGTCGGTTGGCCATGTTTTCCTTGCGAATCTGGATGTCGTCCATCCGCTTGATGAAGAGCAGGTAGGTAATCTGCTCAATGACCGTGAGCGGGTTGGAGATGCCGCCGGTCCAGAAGGTTTCCCAGAGGCGGTCTATGTCGTTGCGGAGTTGTCCGGTAATCATGAAATGGGTTGGTTTTAGTGTTGAGGGCGCAAGATAGGGAAATGGGGGAGGATACAATTAATCTGCCATGTGGATGGCTTGGCGGGCTTCGAGAAAGGCCCTTTCGCTGCTTCGGAGGATAGTGTCAATTGCTTTATCGTCGTCCATTTCGATGTGATAATAACCAAGGTCTTTAACGGCATCACGCAGCACCTTCATTCGATAGGATTTGTTGTCCTGAAAATGGACAAAAGAGATGAAATCGAATTGCTCTTGACGGAAAAAGTTGTCCTGAATCTTGTCGATTTGAACCACTTGAATATAATTGGATTTGTAGTTTTGCAAAATGACAGGAACCTCGGCGTTCTTCAAATCTTCTAAGATGTCGTTTACTCGCAGGTTTATTTGAAATTGCCGACGCTCCAAGTTGCCGTCAATTCCAGTTGAAAGGTTTTCCAATTCCCTCAGTTCGACGATTTTAGTGCTTGTGCGCCCTTCAAATGAGATGTGGATTTTATAAACGGTTTCATAATGGAAGACTCTTCCTCTTTCGGGTTTCCCGTTTTTATGGGTGCAAATGATTCTGGAACCTACTTCTATGCCTTTTGGCATAGTGGAATCATGAACCGATGCGGGATTTTGGGAAATGTCTTTGTACTCTTTTTTGAGCTGTATCAGCTCTTGTTGATAGTACTTTCTGAAATCTTTCATGTGTGTTGAGTTAAGGAGGGTGGTTATTTGATAGGACAAAAGTCGAACTCATCGGTGCAGTGTTTCTGCATTTGCAAAAATCAAACCCTTGTTAATTTTGACGATTATTTTGAAGACATCATTGGCGTCACCCGACCTAAAGATAGTGGGTTGAAAAAGGTGCTGCTCCATTTTACATCCAATTTGGCTCCTTATATTTTGACCAAGCCGCTGCATGGGTCGCAACGAAAAATAAGCCATGACGAGAATGGATTGGTTGTACAACTGGAAGTCATTCCCAATTATGAGTTAGAACAGTTGGTACTCTCGTATGGTGAAGCGGTGAAGGTGGTAGAACCTAAAGGGCTTAGGGGAGATATCCAAGAACGACTAAAATTGTCGCTTGACAATTATTTGGTTGAAACCTGAAGAACTGATTTCACACCAGAAAAGAAATGATACTAAACGCTAAAACTGAAGACAAGAAACCTTACTTTTGTTGAAAATGGAATGAAATGAATACTGCCATTAAAATGCCATTGCGTTCGCTCAATCCTGTCATTGTGAAGGATTTGCAAGCAAAATACCCAACTGCAACGGTCAGCATTGAAGCCGATGTACCTGCTGAAGGTACAGCAATGGACGAGAAGCAGTTCTGGAAAATCATCGCCTTGTTGGACTGGGGGCGCAAGAACAGTGCGGACATAGTAGCCCCGGCGTTGGAGGCTTTGAGTCATTTTTCAGAAACCGACATTTTTCAATTCGACCAAATACTAGCAGAAAAGCTTTATGCCCTCGACGGCGAGGTATTTGCCGAACCCTTGGGCTGGGGCGCAGATGGGCAGCATTTTTCAGTGGATGGGTTTCTCTATGCCCGCTGTTGCGCAGTAGCCAATGGCATGGACTTTTACGAGAAGGTGCTGAAAAATCCGTCACTCATGCCCACTGCGCATAGCTTTGAACCGCTGCTCTACTTGGCCGAGAAAGCTCATCAACTGAAAACTGGCTCCAACGATTACGATTTCCTGCCTACCGTAAGTTACGAAACCTTTAGCAACCATTCAGGCTGGAAGGATATGCCGCCACTTTCTGACCTCCTCAACGGCAAGCACGCATGAAGCTGCACGCCAATTCCCACCAAAATCAAGAGGAGCACCACCTCTACGAAATCTACGACACGACGGAAAAGGATGTTTACAAATATGGCATCAGTGGAGACCCGCTCTATTCGGACGGCTCGTCTCCTCGTGCTAACCGGCAGGTGCGGGAATTTAACAGAGTGGTTGGGTTTCTACGCTTTCTAGCCAAGGTGCTGCTTACTGGCATTCCAGGCAGGAAACGGGCCGAAGAAATCGAGGAGGAAACGATAGCTGCATACGAAGCACAGCATGGTAGGAGACCACGGGGGAATCCGGTGAAGGCCAAGGAATAGCACCTACATTTTATTTTATCTTTTGGTTAGTTGTCTATCTATTTTGAAAGTATTTTTCACTTGCTTTGCCAAAGAGCATGTCAAAAGTCCCCATGCCGGATCCAAACCGAGCAGGGAATTTAGACATGCTGTAAGCTTTATCGCAGTATATCTGAGACGAAAGCCTGAATGAAACTTTGATTAACTCAGCAAAATAGCTTTCTATGGCTTCTGCTACCCTTTTCTTCCACCTGAGAACCCTGATTATAAATCGTTTCTATCAACACTCAACAACATTTTTGTTACTCTTTTTAGTGGCCCCCGTTTGTCAATCCCAAGTAATTGACACAACCAAAGCTAACGAGGCTTTTGTAGATGGAAGCCAGCTATTTGATTTGGGCGAGTATAGCCAGGCATTAGCCAAAATGGAGCTTGCGGCAACGCTATTTACAAAAAAAATGGGCCAAACAAATGTTAGAACCGCTGATGCATTGCTAGTGGGGGGCCGCTGTAAAAATAACCTTGGTTCGTTTCAAGAATCAACAGATATGATTAAAACGGCAAGCACTATCTATGCCCGAGTTTTAGGCCGAAAGAACCCAAAGATGGGAGAAGTTTGGTATGAACTTGCCAAGCCATATTTGTACATCAATGGAGACTCAGTGAATTATTACACTGAGCTTTCCATCAACCTATTAGGAGATAAGAATGCTATTTCTGCTAAGTGCAAATTATTGAAGGGGTTTCTACTTTTAGTTGGGAAAAATGACCACAAAAATGGCGGGGCATTAATGGAGCAGGCCATGAATCAGCAAATTCAATTGCAAGGAGAATATCATTACGATATGGCTGACACCTATCAATTTA
>CAYTZS010000150.1:0-13388 GCA_964442355.1 uncultured Saprospiraceae bacterium
TCAGCTTTTCTCATCTTATTTAACTGGTTTAGAATGAGTTATGAAAAAAACTACTGGTTTCTCAAAACGAGGTCGCAAATTTCGACTTTTTTTTGATTTGCGGAAATAAAACTCAATTTAAATTCAGCTTTTTTTGCGCTAATTATCAATGGGTTATGTGTTTTTGTAAACTTGAAATGTGACCCATGTAGGCGTTTTGCTGTATGCGCCAAATCTCCTTTGCCTTTTGCGTGGTTCAATTTTGTCATTTTGCCTTCAGGTTCAAGGCTGCCGCCAAATTTTCCAAACTTAAGGAATGGCTCTAATTTATTAGGTGGTGGATGCCTATCTTTGCGAACTGCCAGCCTTTCCATTCACCATGTGGCCGGTTTCATCCTTAAAAATAGTGTATGTTGTTATCAATGACGGGTTACGGGCGGGCCTCCAACACTTTTGACTCAAAGATCATCATTGCCGAGGTGCGTTCTCTCAACAGTAAGTTCACCGACATGCGAATCAAAATCCCTGCAAACTTCAGGGAGAAAGAACACCATTTTCGCCGCCTTATTAGCGAGCGGATAGAACGGGGAAAAGTTGACCTGACAATTGAGGTGAAATCCATGCAGGGTGATGAAGGCTTCGGCCTCAATGTGCCACTCTTCAAGCGCTACTACCAAGAACTTTCTGCAATTGCCGATACCATGGATATGCCAAAGGACGGTCTCATGGCCGCAATCCTCCGCATTCCAAACGTCATCATGACCGAAGAAGGCGAGATGAAGGAGGAAGAATGGAAGGTCGTGGAAAAGACGCTGGAGGAGGCCTTGGCTAACTTTGATAATTTCCGTAAAGCAGAAGGTGCCGTCATAGAAGAGGATATGCGTCTGCGGGTCAGCAATATTCGCAGTGCACTGCAGCTCGTTGACCCTTTTGAGCAAGAACGCATCTTGCTGCTGCGCAATCGGATGCGCCAGAACTTGGAAGAGTTCATGAACAAGGAAAATATTGACGAGAACCGCTTCGAGCAGGAAGTCATTTTTTACTTGGAAAAAATTGACATCACAGAGGAAAAGGTCCGTTTGGAACAGCATTGTAGCTATTTTTTGGAGCAACTTGTGTCGAATGTGGTTTCAAAAGGGCGTACACTTAGCTTCATCAGCCAAGAAATGGGGCGTGAAATCAACACACTTGGAGCAAAAGCTTACTCTGCCGACATTCAAAAACTCGTGGTCAAAATGAAGGACGACCTCGAAAAAATCAAAGAACAAGTCGCCAACTCCGTATGAGCCAAGGAAAACTTATCGTCGTTACTGCGCCTTCCGGAGCTGGGAAAACCACTATCGTACACCACCTGCTGGGTGCTTTCGAAAACCTTGCGTTTTCAGTGTCGGCCACCACTCGCAGTAAAAGGCCCAACGAGGAGGAAGGGAAAGACTACTATTATATTAACGTGCTAAAGTTTAAAGAACTTATTGCGCAAGATGCATTCTTGGAATGGCAGGAAGTTTATGAGAATCAGTTTTACGGTACGCTGAAAAGTGAAGTTGAACGCCTCTGGGCAGCTGGCAAGCATGTGGTATTCGACATTGACGTAAAAGGGGCACTGAATGTCAAAAAAGCTTTTCCCGACCGAACCCTGACCATCTTCATCAAACCACCCTCAAGTGATGTTTTGCTAGACCGACTCCAAAAAAGGAAATCGGAAAGTGCAGAAAGCCTTCAAAAACGTATCGCTAAGGCAACTTTTGAACTTACTTTTGAGGGGCATTTTGACAAAGTGCTAGTGAACGACGAACTTGCGCTGGCACTGAAACAAGCAGAACAACTCGTCGGCAACTGGCTGGACGAAACCGATAACTGACCCGTGAATTTTCTATGGAAACCCTGACCACACAAGGCATACGAATCAGTGTAGAGCCCTTCTACCTTCCGCATGAATCCATTCCGATTCAGCATCGCTATGTGTTTGCTTACCGCATCACCATCCACAACCAAAGTTCTGACACCGTGCAATTACTCCGCCGCCATTGGCATATCGTGGAGTCAAACGGCGTACAGCGGGAAGTGGAGGGTGAGGGCGTAGTTGGCTTGCAGCCGGTGCTGGTGCCCGGCGAGAGCCACCAATACACATCGTGGTGCCCGCTCATGACGGACTTGGGCAAGATGTACGGGGCGTTTCAAATGGTGCGATTGTCGGATGATGCCAAGTTCGATGTCCCAATCCCTGAGTTTAAGCTAGCGCCACCATTCAAGATGAATTGAATAATTTGCAAATGAAAAAGGGCCGTGCTTCGGAAGAAGCACGGCCCTTTTTCATTTGCAAAAAAGTCCATCATTTCACCAACTCAAACTTGTACTTCACCCGCTCGAAAATCGGGGCGTCAAGCTCCGGGTCAATGTTCTTCAGGTAAATATCCACGTCGCTGGTATCGCTTTCGTCTTTTTTGTTACTGTCGAAAATGACCTTAATCCAGCCCTTTTCGCCAGGCTTCACGGTGCTGGGAGAAAACTCGTAGCTCGTACACTCGCAAACGCTGATGATGTCAATTTCGAGGGGCACGTCGCCAACGTTGGTGTAGCGAAAAGTGTATTCCCTGACTTCACCTTTTTTCACCTGGCCCATGTCGTGCAGCCGGTTCTCAAACTGCATGATGGGAAATCCTTTCAAGTCTTTTTTGCCGTAAAGCGAAGATAATTTATCAACAATGATGGAGTCCTTTTTCTGCGGAGCCACATCCAATTTGATGGGGGCAGGCTTCAAGCTATCGCCACCGCCACTCGGGGTGTTTCCACCACGGCGATTGTTGTTGCGGTTGGGGGCAGGCTTGCGGTTGCCGGGTGCAGGTTTGTCGTCCTTCTTTGGTTCGACCTTCGGCGCATTCGGATCCACCTTGCGGTTGCCGATTTGGATGAGTTGCTCTTCCTCGATGGTTATACTGGTTGGGCCAGAGAGGATTTTGAATTCTGTGCGGCGATTGAGTTGGTGAGCTGCTTCGAACTTCACGCTGTCAGGCAGCAAGGCATTGATGTAATCCTCGGTAAGTACGTCGCCCACTTTCAGGAAGGGATGCTTGGCGTTGCTCTTGGCGTCCACCGTTTTTGGCTGCCCCTCGCCATAACCCTTGGCTTCGATGCGGGCACGTGGAATGCCCTTGCCTGTCAACCAACGGCGTGCCGACTCAGCACGACGCTGCGAAAGCTGGCGGTTATAATCGTCGGCACCACGGGCGTCCGTGTGCGAAGAAAGCTCAATGACCATGTCGGGGTACTTGTTCATCAGGTCAAAAATTACCTGAAGGTCGCCCTCGGCAGGTGGCAAAATCTTGTCGTCATCGAAGTCGTACAGGATGTTTTCGAGCACGAACGGCTCGTTGCGAACGATTTTCTTGGTGATGCGCCCTGGCTTCAGGTCGAGTCTTTCGTTGTAAGTTTTTGAATCAAAAAGACCGAGCGTGGTAAATCGAACGGTGTCGTTTTCATAGTTCTCAGCAGATGCAATAATCAAATAGGACCGGTCAAGTTCCAGCACTGCGTCGAAGTTGTTGGCCTCCACATTGGTCTTGGTGTCAAGTACTTTTGGTGTTTCACCCTGCATTTCGATGAGCTCAAACGTGACAAGTGTGAGTGGCTCCTTGGTTTCGAGGTCGTAGGCTGAGGCCACAACATTTGCATCGATTTTTTTCAAAAGTACGTTGTAAATATCATTGCAGCAGGTCTTGCTGTGTACGCTGCGGCTGCCTTCCGACGGACGATTGCTCGCAAGCACGCCGGTGTAGCCTTCTTTGTCGAGCATGAAGTAGAGGTCGTCCACGCTGGAGTTGTAGCCCTTGCCCATATTGGCAGGCTTGCTCCACATCGTGCCGTTCCAAGTGCTCATGAAGATGTCGTAGCCGCCGAGGCCGGGGTGGCCAGTGGAGCTGAAATAGAGCACACCGTCGCGGTAAAATGGCGTGTCCTCGTCGCCGATGGAGTTGATTTTAGGGCCGAGGCTCACGGGGTCGCCGTATTGGCCACCGCCCTTGTAAGTAGCGTAGTAGAGGTCGTAACCGCCTTGCCCACCATCCATGTTCGAGGCAAAAAACAGCACCTCCTTCCCGAAAAGCTCACCCACCGCAGGCGACTTGGCGATGTAGTTGCCGTTTATGCCAGTGAGTTCATTGGAAGCGCCCCAAGTGTCGCCATTTTTTTCGCTCATGTAGATTTTGCTCTCTTTCAGCAAATGGCCGTCCAGCAGTTCCCGATTGAAAAACATGCGCTTGCCGTCTGGTGAGATGGAGTTGTTCACGTTGAAAAACTCTGGGCGGTTCACAGCCTCATCGAGCGCTGTGGGTTTCCCCCAGCCCTTTTCGCCTTTGGTTGATTTGTAGATTTTGGAATGGTAATCTGAAGTGCCTTCACCATCGCCTTTGGCACCGAGGTCAATCTTAGCCTTGCCGTCGTCCTTAACTTGTTCTTCCACAACGATGATGTCATCGCCGACCAGCGCTGCGAAGTAGATTTCCTTGTTGTCGTCACCGAGGAATGGCGAATACTCCGAGTTTTTGCCATTGATTTCCTTGCCGCCGTGCGTGATGCTCACGCCGTCCACAGGTTTTGCAACCCTCGCAAACTCGCAGCCTACTTTTTCCAGTTCGGCCAGTTCCTTGCGCACGGGGTCGGTCGTGGCGTTGATGTACTTGTCGAACTCCTCGATGGCTTCATCATACTTTTCCATCATTTTCAATGATCGAGCGTACTCGAAACGCTTTTCGGCGTACTCGGCCACCTTCTTGTTTTTCTTAGTGGGCTTGAGGCCACGGGCATACCATTTTTCGGCCTTGTTGTAGTCCCGGAGCAGGTAGCACAGGTCGCCGATGATGATGGTCAATTCGATATCTTTCGACTCGTCGTAGGCTTTTTCGTACCATTCTAGCGCCCGGTAGTAGTCTTTTTTCTCCATCTGTGCCTCAGCCGTCTGCACCATCATGGCATAGGTAGGGCGGTTGAGCGGCTGCCCCATTGCGGCGAAGCCGCCAAAAAACAGGAGCGTTGCTATCAAGATATGATTTTTCATAATTTTTATAGTTGCTTTTTTCAGAGATTGAAAGCTATCTCAATTAAATGGCTACGATTGTTTGGGAGCAGCAGTCCCAGACTGCCAACTAAATCAAAGGTGTGGGCAAAGAATAACGGGTTTCACAGTCGGTTTCTTGTAAATCTTGCCTGTGTAATAAGCCGCAATTTCGAAGCCACCTTGGCGGCTATTGACATCTGACAGCGATGAAAGCGTGAAATCATAGCCCAACGCCACCTTGAAATCTTTGTAGTCGAGGCCGAGGAGCAACTGAGCCGAGTCGCCAAACCGGTAGCCGAGGCCGCCGTTAAGCTTCATGTTGTCAGCCGGCTTGAGCCAGTAGCCTGCCCATACGTGGGCCTGAATTTGGCTGGCTGGGCTGATGTTTGAATAATAGACCTCTGGTGTAAGCGTCCATTTTGGGTTCAGCGAGGTATTGAGTTGGGCATGGGCTGTGATGCGCATGCTCAGGTCGGGCGTGGATGCCTTGAAGTTATAGTCGCTGCCCGGAGTGGTGATGTGCCTTGCCGACACGCCGATGTTGTAGTCTGTGGTTTTGCTGGCCTTTGATTTCAATAGCAGACCAATGTTTACGTCAGAAAAAGTCTTTTTTGGGTCGCCATTGCCTCCAGGGGTTGAGGTGCCGCCACCGCCAAAAATCACATCGTCAGTTTGTGCGCCAACGGGGTTCGAAAATTCCATTTCGAGCAAATCGCCGGGTCTGAAGCCGTTTTGGTTCTTGATTTTCCTATCCACTCTGCCCCACTGTACGCCAAGCGTAAGCACGTTCTTGCTTTTCTTGTCGATGGCAAGGTGGAATGCACCGCTCAATTGGCCTGAGGTCGTGGTAAGTTCACCATCGCCAGCTACGTCCTGAAATGCCAAGAAGCCCACCCCTATCCAGTGCCGCTTGCCAATCATCAGAATTGGTGCATCGGCATAGAGGGTAGGCGTCGAATATGCTGATTTCCCAATGGCCGTTCGGGCTTGGTCACGGTAAATGCCGCCAATTCGAAAAGTGCCTTCGAACGACCCTGTGAACGCAGGGTTCATGTGCAAGGGGTTCATGTAGAAAAGCGTGTTGTGCAAGTCCTGCGACCTGAGTTGGCCGAAGCTGCCAAGTATGACACCGAGGAGTAAAATTGTTTTTGTCAATCTCATGTTCATTAAAAATTTAAACGGATTTGAGGGCCGTAAGGCGAAAGGCCGAAAGATAGAATATCTTATTTAATTGGAGGTAAAAGCCACTGCAAGTTAGCAGCGAAACCAAGTGTCTCCACTTTGATTTTTCGGGGATTTGCACATCGAAAGACAGTTTCCGTGCAGTGCTCAAAAAACCCCAGCGGTTGCACACTGCACGATTTTTTCAACGTCCTGCCCGTTCATGCAGCGAAAATGCCCCTTTGGACAATGTTGGTGGCCAATTTTGGAGCAGGGTCTGCACGGCAACCCTTCCACCTCAAAGCTCGTGTTTTGGTCGGGGTTGGCAGTGCCGTAATACGGGGACATGCCCAATGCAGGCACCGTATTGCCCCAAATGGACAAGATTTTCCGCTGAAAAGCTGCCGCAATATGCATCATGCCCGTATCGTGGGTGATGACCAGTGCCGCCTGCCGCAGCACCTCTGCCGATTCTTGCAGCGACAGTTTCCCGCACAAATTCACGACGTGTGCATCCGTTTGCGCTGCAATTTTTTCCCCGTCCTCTGCCTCCGTTTGTCCGCCTAGCAAAACGATTGGCTCCGCAATACCCTTGCAGATGTCCACGATTTTAGCAATCGGAAGTCGCTTCGTCTGGTACTGCGCGCCGATGGCAAAGGCTATAAAAGGGGAATGAGGGATGAACGTTGAAGGATGTTGTGATTGGACAGAAAAAAAATCCAACCCCAGCCCGTCATTCACTATGCCCAGGGGCGATGCTGCTGCCAAATAGCGGTCAACGATGTGAACATTGGGCAATCGGTTGATTTTCAGGGCGGTCAGCAGCCATTTTGCAAGGTTCAATTTATTGAAAGTCAGCCATTTAGTCCTTAACAACAACCCAAGTCGAACTTGAAAGCTCCGCAGGTTTTTGTGCAAATCCACCACGCAGTCGTAACGCTCACGCCTCAAATTGGGCAGCAGTTCCCACACGCTTTTTTGAATGGTAAACACCTTGTCGATGTGTGGATTTGCTTCGAGCAGTGGCAAATACTGCTGCTTGGTAAGGAAGTGTACCTCGGCATCCAGCTGTTTTTTTAGGCAACGTACCACAGGCGTCGTCAGCACGATGTCGCCGATGGAGGAAAAGCGGATGACGAGGATTTTTTTTCGCAAAATGACGAGGATGGAAGCTATCGTAGGATTTGACAAATCCTCAAAATCTGTCAAACCAAATGTCCGGCGAAGTTACGGATTTGCAGCGATTGGCTCGCTAGGTTCGCCAGGTGGCGGGGCAGGCAAAGCTGCAACACATGGTTCTGGCATTCGGTTGAGCAGCGGGTCGGGTCGGCAGAGCGTGAGGTTTTGCAGGTCGTTGATGTTGCCGTTGAACACGTTGAAGTCCACGTCGCCAACGATGCCGTTCAACCTACCACGGTTGCCGTACTGCCAGAAATGCCAAGCATGGCCATCGGTCAAATCAGGCTTGCGCAGGTCGGTGTAGCGGGCCAACCAAACCGGGTAGTCGTACACTAGGCCAGCGAGGTATTGATTGTAGAATTTTTGATTGGAGTAAACAATGGGCTTGATTTTCCAGGCATCTTCCACCATTGTCAGCCAAGTTTTGACGCCAATGGCCAAGGCTTCCGAGCTGAGGCCGTCTGTCACTTCCACGTCGAGCACTGGCGGTAGGTCACCGTGCTGGAGGTCAACGGTGGCAAGGAAGTTCATGGCTTGTGCCGCTGCAGAAGTGCCGGGCCGGAAGAAGTGGTAAGCACCCCGCATCACACCTGCTGCCCGCATGGCGTCCCAGTTTTGGCAAAAAAGCGTGTCCTGCATGGACTGGCCCTCGGTGGCTTTTACGAAGGCAAACTTTACGTCCTGAGCAGCTACGAGCGGCCAATTCACTTGTTTTTGGTAGTGCGAAACGTCAATGCCGTGTACGCCAAATCCTTCCTTGCGCTCGGTACGCTCGGTGCAGGAGGCCAAAAAGGCCAAAACCCCAATCAGGATTAGCGGACGTTTCATGGACAGGCCGAATAAATTTATGTGAGTAGGTGCTGATGTAGCCGTAACGAGGAATTTCGTGTAAGGCACTGCAAGAACGGGAAAAAATAAATTTGGCACAACCCCAATGGGTTAGTTTAATCCTTTTGTAACAGCCTAAAAAAGCAAAAATGTCGGCGAGCTGTGCTTTTGTGTCGCCAACGCCATTCTGGGCTTTTGTCTGTCAGGCTTCAATGAATCGACTTGGCTCAAAAAAACATTTCTTAAATTCTGCACACTACCTATCTTTCCCCCCTATTGTTTCACAACAGCCTTGAAACACGAAAGCCATGCCCTTTCCATGTGAAACTACACACTGATTTTTTTCATTAAAACTAAACGTACGTAAAGCATGAGTAACATCAACGGAAAATGGCAGCAAGACAACACCTACGACGCCATTGTCATTGGCAGTGGCATCAGTGGTGGTTGGGCGGCCAAGGAACTGTCGGAAAAGGGCCTGAAAACCCTGGTGCTGGAGCGGGGCCGCATGGTCAAGCACATCGAGGACTATCCGACCATGAATGCCGCTCCGTGGGACCTTCCCAATCGGGGTAGGGTATCCAAGGACGAAATCGAAAAACATTACCAAAAGCAAAGCCGAACCGGCTACACCGTGAACCAAGGCCACAAGCACTGGTTCGTCAAGGACGACGAGCACCCTTACACCGAGGTCAAGCGCTTCGACTGGATGCGGGGTTATCACGTAGGTGGGCGCTCCATCACTTGGGGCCGCCAAAGTTACCGCCACGCTGAGATTGACTTCGAGGCCAACGCCAAGGAGGGCATCGGCGTGGACTGGCCAATCCGCTACGCCGACATCGCCCCGTGGTACGACTACGTGGAGGAGTGGATTGGCGTCAGTGGCGCCAAGGAAGGTTTGCACCAACTCCCCGATGGCAAGTTTCAGCCAGTGATGGAGATGAACTGCTTGGAAATGGACGTAAAAAGTAAGGTGGAGGCCAAGTTTGCCGACCGAAGAGTCACGATGGGCCGCACGGCGCACATCACGCAGCAGACCGAGGCACAGAAAAAACTGGGGCGTGGCAACTGCCAGTACCGTAACCTTTGCATGAGAGGTTGCCCGTTTGGCGGCTATTACAGCAGCAATGCAGGTGGCCTCAAGGCTGCCGAACTGACTGGCAACATGACGCTACGCCCGAACTCCATCGTCCACTCCATTATTTATGATGAAAAAACGGGCAAGGCCAAAGGCGTGAAAATCCTCGACGCCGAGACGAAAAAGGAGATGGAGTTTTACTCCAAAATCGTGTTCGTGAATGCCTCTGCTTTCAACTCGACCTGGATTTTGATGAACTCCGTCAGCGACCGCTTCCCCAACGGCATGGGCAACGACAGCGACCAGCTTGGCCGCAACGTGATGGACCACCACTTCAAGGCTGGTGCCAGCGCCAAGTCGGACGATTTTGGGGACAGGTACTACTCTGGTCGCCGGGCAAACGGCATCTACATCCCCCGCTTCCGCAACGTGGATGCCAAGTCCAAGCGCTCGGACTTCCTCCGTGGCTACGGCTACCAAGGCGGTGCGAGCCGCACGGGTTGGCAGAGCTTGGTGGCGGAGCTGGGCTTCGGCAAGGCCATGAAGGAGGAAATGCACGAACCCGGCCAATGGCGCATTGGCCTCACGGGCTTTGGCGAGATGCTCCCTTACGCCGACAACCGCATCACCCTCAACAAAGAGGTGCTGGACATGTACGGTCTGCCCACGCTTACGATGGACGTTGAAATCAAGGAAAACGAGCTCGCCATGCGCAAGGACATGGTCGCCAGTGCCGTTGAAATGCTTGAAGCCGCCGGCTTGAAAGACGTAAAAGGAAATGACGACGAATACGCCCCCGGCCTCGGCATTCACGAGATGGGAACCGCCCGCATGGGCAAAGACCCGAAAACGTCTGTGCTAAACAAGTGGAACCAGATTCACGCTGTGCCAAACGTCTTCATGACCGATGGTGCTTGCATGACCTCCGCCGCCTGCGTGAACCCGTCGTTGACGTACATGGCGCTGACGGCACGTGCTTGTGACTATGCCGTGAAAGAACTTAAAAAGGGAAATATTTAAAATTGGGGTTGATAAAGTTGATGAAGGTTGATAAGGGTTGATTTCCGGCCCCATCAACCCCCATCAACCCTTATCAACCTTCATCAACTTTAGAAAAATGAACAGAAGAGATGCCATAAAAAATGCCTCCATCCTGTTGGGTGGGGTGCTTTCCGCCAGTGCCATTTCGGGCGTGATGAGCGGCTGCAAAGCCGAGCCGAAAATTGACTGGGCGCCCAAGTTCTTCACCGCCGAAGAGGGCAGTACCTTAGAGGCCATCGTGGAGCGCATCATTCCAAAAACGGACACGCCGGGCGCCAAAGACGCCGGTGTGCATACGTTCATTGACCAGATGATGGCCGAGTTCTATCAGGAAAAGGACAAGGCCGACTTCCGGGATGGCTTGCAAAAAGTAGAGGCCGAGGCGAAATCAGCCCACGGCAAATCGTTTGCTGCGCTCACGCCTGAGCAGCAGGACGCAGTACTGACCAAGTTCGACAAAGAAGCCTACGACCCAAGCCGCAGCAAGGACGCCCCGACGCATTTCTTCAAGACGATGAAGGAACTGACGGTGCTTGGCTTCTGTACTTCGGAAATAGGAGCCACCGAGTTCCTGAAGTACGAAGCTTCTCCAGGGGCTTACCACGGCTGTATCCCATACAGTGAGGTAGGGGCTGCTTGGGCGACGTGAGGATGAGTGGGAATGTTGTAGCGCCTATCCCTCAGATTTTTTGGGATAGGCGCTATTGATTTCAGTAATAATAAATGAGCTGACGAACGGCACAGTTACGCAAACTGCCCCACCTCCAGCCCCAGCCAATCCAGTGTGTTTTTCCAAAAAATCTTCTCCATAACCGCCTCTGGTAGGTCAGATTCCTCGATGAATTTGCCAATTTCCAAGTCGCCAAGTGGGAAAGGATAGTCCGAGCCGAGCGTCACTTTGTCCTCGCCAACCATTTCCAGCACGTATTTCAGCATGGCTAGGTCGTGGGTGATGCCATCCACCCAGAACTTGCCCAGGTAGTGGCGAGGGTTCACCGGGTTGTCCAGCGCCACGAGGTCGGGTCGGCAGTTGAAGCCATGTTCGATGCGCCCGATGGTGGGCAGAAACGAGCCGCCTGCATGGGCGAAGCAGCAGCGAAGACCCGGCAGTTTTTCAAACACTCCGCTGAAAATCATGGAACAAATAGCTCGGCTCGTCTCGGCAGGCATGCCCACCAGCCAGGGGAGCCAATATTTTTGCATGTGCTTTTCGCCCATCATGTTCCAAGGATGCACGAACAGCGCCATTCCCAAGTCTTGGCATGCCTCGAAGATGGGCAGGAACTGGGGCTCGCCGAGGTTCAGGTCGTTGATGTTCGAACCGACCTGAACGCCCACCAGCCCGATTTCTTTGCAGCGCAGTAATTCCTTGATTGACAGTTCGGTATCTTGCATGGGCAAGGTGCCGAGGCCGATGTAGTGCCGGGATTTTTCGGCCACCAGTTCGGCGATATGGTCGTTGAGGAAACGGGAAATATCAAGTGTGTCGGCAGGCTTGGCCCAGTAGCTGAACAGCACTGGAATGGTGCAAACAACCTGCACCTGCGTGCCGTGCGTGGCATACTCTTCAATGCGCAAGTCGGCGTCCCAGCAGTTTTGTTCCACCCTTCGGAAGAAAGTGGTGCCTTTCATCATGTCGGCATGGCCCGGCACTTTATGCTCCAAGTGGATGAAGCCGTCGTAGCCAAACTTCTCCGCCCAGCGGGGCAAGTGGGCAGGCATGATATGGGTGTGCATGTCTATTTTGAGCATAAAATCATGTTTGAGGCAAAACTATCCATTTCAGATTGCCTGAGGCGGCATTTTTTGCAAAAATCCTAGCGCACGAAAATCAAGCAAACTTTTTCATTTTCCTTTTGATTGGCTTTGCAAACTACCCTGAAAGTGTATCTTTGCGCCGATTTTCGGGAGGGGGGTTCCCGCAAGCGGAAATTTCTCATCTGACGAATTAAAAAACATTCCCTTTTTATGAAAAATATCGGCCATATCAAGCAAATCATCGGTGCAGTGGTGGACGTTAGCTTCTCTGGCGAAGGTTCCAAGCTCCCCGAAATTCTCAGCGCCCTCGAAGTTACCCGCCACAACGGTGAAAAACTTGTGCTCGAAGCGCAGCGCCACCTTGGCGAGGACAGCGTCCGCACCATCGCCATGGATTCCACCGACGGTCTGACTCGTGGCATGGAAGTCGTTGACACAGGCATTCCTATCTCCATGCCAGTAGGCGAGGCCATCAAAGGTCGCTTGTTCAACGTGGTGGGTGAGGCCATTGACGGTATCGGCCCAGTTTCTCGTGAGAAGCAGTACCCTATTCACCGCAAGCCACCTACCTACGAGGAGCTTTCAGTGGAAAAGGAGGTACTTTACACTGGTATCAAGGTTATTGACCTCATCGAGCCATACATGAAGGGCGGTAAAATCGGTCTCTTTGGTGGTGCCGGTGTAGGTAAAACGGTATTGATTCAGGAACTTATCAACAACATCGCCAAGGCTTACGATGGTATCTCCGTGTTTGCAGGCGTGGGTGAGCGTACCCGTGAGGGCAACGACCTCATGCGTGAGATGCTTGAGTCTGGCATCATTGACTACGGCAAGGAGTTCATGCACTCCATGGAAGAAGGCGGCTGGGACCTCTCCAAAGTGAGCAAGGAAAGCCTCAAGAATTCCAAAGCGACTTTCGTTTTCGGTCAAATGAATGAGCCGCCTGGCGCTCGTGCCCGTGTGGCGCTTTCTGGTCTGACCGTTGCCGAGTACTACCGTGACGGCGACCTCAGCGACCCAACTGGTGGCCGTGACATCCTTTTCTTCATCGACAACATCTTCCGTTTCACGCAGGCGGGTTCTGAGATGTCAGCACTTCTCGGTCGTATGCCTTCGGCAGTAGGTTACCAACCGACGCTGGCAACCGAGATGGGTCTGATGCAAGAGCGCATCACCTCTACCAAGCGGGGTTCCATCACCTCGGTACAGGCCGTGTATGTACCTGCCGACGACTTGACTGACCCTGCTCCTGCAACGACTTTCGCCCACTTGGATGCCACCACGGTATTGAGCCGTAAGATTGCGTCGCTT
>CAYTZS010000151.1:0-13363 GCA_964442355.1 uncultured Saprospiraceae bacterium
GTTTGCAAGAAGCTATGCAGTTTTGGCCACCAAGCAGAAGAACGAGGAGGCGATGAACGCGTGCAAGGCGCAGATGGAGAAGATTTCTACCAACAAAAAAGCTTCTGAAGATGAATTTCGTGTCGCAGTTGCCTTGGCTGACGGGCTTGGAGACAAAGCAAAGGTTGAGTCGTTGATAAAGTTGGCTGAAGAAAAATTCATGAGCGGAAGCTATGCCATGAACAAAGCTTTCAGCTCCTTCCGTGCAGCTAAAACATTGGACGAAAAGCTCAAGATTTATGCTGATTTCAAAGCCAAATTTGCAAAGGTTCAGGATTTTGAAAGGTCAAAAAATACAATTGCGGCTGGCATTGCAACCGAGTACGGGAAGCAAGATGATTGGGTGAATTTTGAAAAGTACTTCGCCCAAATAACTGACCGTTCGAGGCAGGCTGGTGTGCTGAACGGCTTAGCGTGGGCGATGTCTGGTGAGAGTTTGGAGGGTGAGGCAACGAACCCCAAAAAAGGGATGGAACTCTCCGCCAAGTCAGTTGAATTGATGGAAAAGGAAATCGAAAACCCTGCCTCCAGACCGCAATCAACTTCCGAGAAAAAATACAAGCAAAACCTGGCCTTTGGTCGTGCCATGTACTCGGACACTTATGGTTTGTTGCTTTACAAGAATGGCGACTACGCAAATGCTTTCAAGTACCAGTCAATTGCTTGCGAGCAGTACAAGTTCGAAGATGGTGAGATGAACGAGCGCTACATGGTGTTTTTTGAAAAAAACAAATCGGCCAAGGAGACAGAGGAATTGCTTGCCAAATTCATAGCGGAAGGCAAAGCGACCTCCAAAATGGCAGAGCAACACAAGCGGATTTTCTTGGCAAACAACAGCTTGGAATCTGCCTACGACAAGTATGTGGTCAGTCTTGAAAAAGAGGCCAAGGTCAAAAAACGGGAGGAAATCGCTGCAAAAATGCTGGACGAAAAGGCGCCAGCTTTCAAGCTTCGTAACTTGAAAGGCGAGGAAGTTTCGTTGGAAGGGCTGCGTGGGAAGGTGCTTGTGCTCGATTTTTGGGCAACTTGGTGTGGCCCCTGCAAGGCATCGTTCCCCGGAATGCAAATGGCCGTCAACAAATACGCTGACCGCAAGGATGTTGAGTTCCTTTTCATTGACACTTGGGAAAACGGCGACGACAAAGCCAAGCTGGCTGGTGACTTCATCGCCTCCAAATCCTATACTTTCAACGTGTTGATGGACTTGCAAAACGAGGTGGTTTCTAGCTTCGGGGTTTCAGGCATCCCTACCAAGTTCGTGGTGGATACAGAAGGCAAAATCCGTTTCAAGAGCGTTGGCTTCAATGGCAACGACCAAGAACTGGTAGATGAACTTTCAGTGATGATTGAACTGGCTGGCGGTAGGGCAAATCCTTGACAGTCAATTATTTGCAACAAAAAAAAGCGTTGAGACACCAATTCGTCTCAACGCTTTTTTTGTTATTGCAATGCTGGTTTCTTTAAATCCCCAAGCGCTTCCGAATCTCCTGAGGAACGGCGTTTTTGTGAACCATGATTCCTACCGTTTTCAACCTGAAATAAGGCTCAGACATGTAAACGTAGCCACTGTACGGGCTGATTTCGCCCCAAGAGTTTTTCACGTAAAAATAGGTCGTCCCGCTTTGGTCTTTTGCCGTGCCAGTGATGTGCATCAAGTGGTCGTCGGTAGTGGAATAGTCCGTGAAAGTCGTCTGCCGAAGTTCTTGGGTGACTGCTATTTCCTCGCCCGGCTTTGTGAAGAGGTCTTCTCGTTTTTCATTGACGGGCAGTACCGCAACACCCTTGCTCGCAGAAAACCCTTTTTCGCTGACATCGCCGTCCCATGCCACGCTGTATCCGTTTGAAATGGCGTTTTTGGTGATAGTAACAAGCTCGCTGAATGGTACATTGTAGTAAGTGCCATTTGACCAATTGTCCGGTATTTCAAGTACCATTTGCTGGTCGAATGGGTGGTGCGTATAGGAAGTGAAGCTCACATAGTCCGCTGGATTGATGCCTAGAGAGGCGGCATAAGTTTTCGGGGTGTACTCCTTTCCGTTCACCGTAAATTTATCAGGAGCCTTGCCCATATAAGCATCCATGATACCAGCCACACTGGCCAGCCATTTGCCGCTTGGCCTTTTCTGTTGCGTGATGACGTCAAGCATGCCTTTCATGGCTACCTCCATTTCGGAGTGGTCGTGCATGTATTCGCCGGGAAGTTTGCCGCTGAAAACTGACTCCGGCACGGCACCTGCTTCCAAGAATGCCCTTGTGACATCGTGCGAAAGTCCGCCCTGACCAAACTGCGCCTTGCCTTGACGGTACACATAGTTCTGTGCTTTGTCGAGGTAAATCTGACGAACGAAAAACATCTCCGACAGGTCGTAATCCTCTTTTTTGCCCATCCGAATCAATTCAGATTCAAAAAATGAAGAGGTAGCATAGCTCCAGCAAGTACCCGTATTTTGTTGATTTTTGATAGAAGTGCAGTTGCAATCGCTGGTCATGGTAAACTGGTATTGTGCAATGGCCAGTTGTGCAACGAGGCAGAGTAAAAAAATGAAGGTTGTTTTTTTCATTAATTGAGTTTGTGTTTAAAAATCCTTGTAAATCAATGCTTTGTCAACAGTGTTTGGCAGCGCTCCGAATGTACCGATTTTCAACTCGGCCATGCAGCGGCCAGCTTTTGCACAATCAATGGGAGAGTGACCATCGAGCCACGCCGTCAAGAATCCCGACCAGAAGGCGTCGCCCGCACCAGTCGTGTCTTTGACTTCCACCTTTCGTGCAGGCAAGAATTCACCGGAATGCCTATTTGAAACAAAAGCCCCATCGCCGCCCATCGTCACGCAGACCAACGAGGCCCCTAAATTGATGAAATGCCTTGCCGCAAATTCGGCTTTGTCGAAAGGATTGCCGTAAAGTCGCTCCCAGTCCACTTCACTGACCTTCACGATGGCGCCGAGGTTGCAAAATTCGGCAACGATTTTTTGCGCCTCTGCTTGTTCGGGCCAAATCTTGGATGCGTAATTGGCATCAATGCTCAACTGGCAGCCATGTTTGACTGCCAACCTTGCCGCCTTTAAAATGTTGGTCTGTGCAGGTTTTTTGCCGAGGGCAAAACAGGTGGTATGAAAAATAGCGCATTGCTTCAGCCGCTGCACTGGCATTTGCCCCTGAAAAATCATGGCGTCCGCCAGTCGGTAGGCTTCAAAATTGGCAACTGTTTTAGTTCTTGTGACCAAAATCAAGGTTGTCGGTGCGGCGACTTGGTGGAGGTAGGTGCAGTCCACGCCTGTTTTTTTTACGAAATCTAGCAAGAAACTGCCCATGTCGTCATTGCCTACGCTGGCTGCAAGACAGGTGCGGTTGCCCAAACGGGCCATGTTCATACAAAGATTGGCAGGGCTGCCGCCCATGTGCCGTTCAAAAGTCTTGGCTTCATCCAGCGATTCGGCATAGCCGCTGCTGATGAAATCCACGAGTAATTCTCCGGCGCAAAAAATGTCGAATTGCCGCTTGCGACGATTTTTCATAAATTTAAAACAGGCTTTATGTGTTAGGCTAGTATCTTGCTCCCAAGATGTAGTTTTCGGCCGAAATGTAGTAAAATCATGCTTTCACAACGAGAAATACTGTTTAATCAACTTAAATCGGGTCAATTTGACTTGTTGGTCATCGGCGGTGGCATCACCGGGGTAGGCATTGCGCTCGATGCAGCTACTCGTGGACTCAGCGTTGCACTGGTCGAAAAGGGTGATTTTGCATCTGGAACCAGTAGTAAATCCACGAAGTTGATACATGGCGGTCTGCGCTACTTGAAGCAACTGGAGTTCAGGGTTGTTGCTGAGGTGGGGCAGGAACGTGCCATTGTGCACCGTTTGGCACCGCACTTGGTCAAGCCTGAGAAAATGTTGCTGCCCATTTACAGAGGCGGCACTTTTGGCAAAACCGGAACCTCTTTCGGCCTATGGCTTTACGATTTTCTGGCGGGGGTCAAGGGCATTGACAAGCGCCAAATGCTCTCTCGACAACGGACTTTGGCTATCGAACCCCTCCTAGAACAAAATGACCTCCTTGGTGGTGGCTTGTACGCCGAATATCGCACTGACGATGCCCGCCTGACCATTGAAGTGGTGAAAACAGCCATCAGCCACGGTGCTGTCTGTTTGAACTATGTCGAGCTGGTTGAGTTTGAGGAAAAAAACGGACAACTGTCGGGTGTTCTGGGATGTGATGTGATGACGAGGCAAACTTTTTCCATCGCCGCCAAAACCATCGTGAACGCTGCCGGGCCTTGGGTGGACAAGTTGAGAGAAAAAGATAAGTCGTTGAATAACAAGCGATTGTTTCTTTCAAAGGGGACTCACATTGTGGTTGCTTGGGAACGCTTGCCCTTGCATCAAGCTACTTATTTCGATGTAGCAGATGGGCGCATGGTCTTCGCCATTCCTCGTCAGCGAGCTACGTACATCGGCACGACTGACACCCCCTTCGAAGGCGATACCGACCATGTTTTTGCGGAAAAAGCGGAGGTGCAGTACTTGCTGGATGCCGCAAATGCCAAGTTTCCAAATACGAAATTGGCGTTTTCGGACGTGGAAAGCACGTGGGCGGGCTTGCGACCGTTGATTTACGAACAAGGCAAATCAGCCGGAGCAATGAGCCGGAAAGACGAGGTATTCATCTCAAAATCGGGACTGATTTCCGTAGCTGGCGGTAAGCTGACGGGCTACCGGAAAATGGCGGAAAAACTGGTGAACCTCATCTTGAAAAAGCAAAAGCAAACCCCTATTGTTTGCATGACCAAGCATGTTTCATTGACAGAAGTACCATTTGTCAATTTTCAAGAAGTGCTTGATTTTCAAAGGTTTATCGCAGAAAAATTAGACGAAACCGAAGCGAAGGCAACTACCGCCAGCTACCTGGTCGAAAACTATGGACGGGCAGCTCAGAGCATTGTTGAAAGTGCATTTGCCAAAGGTCAAATAACGGATGAACGGCTAATTCTCGCCGAACTTCGCCATTGCCTAGAGCACGAAATGGTGCTGACACCCACCGACTTTTTTGAGCGGCGCACCGGGATGCTTTATTTTAACATCCACCGGGTTCGTTTGCATTTGGAAGCGGTGTTACATGCATTTCAATCCCATTTTAATTGGTCGCCAGCGCAAATGGAAAACGAAAGGGCGGCCATGCTTCGTTTGTTGAAATTGGTGTGCCCAAGTTCATCTTGATAAGCCTATTTTTGCCCCGAATCAGGTGATATCAAACCCAAATTCGACGTTTAAAAGAGACAAAAAAGCTGAACACGAGTTTGGCGACCATAAAATATGACATACCGACCACTGATTTTTGTAACAAATGACGATGGCATCAATGCCCCGGGCCTCAAGGCGCTGGTGGAGGTTGCCCGTGAACTGGGCGAAGTAATCGTTGTGGCGCCAGACTCCCCGCAGTCTGGCCAAGGCCATGCCATCACATTGAAAGACCCACTTCGATTAAAAAAAGTAGAATTGTTTGAGGGCATTGAGGCTTACGAATGCAGCGGTACTCCCGTTGACTGCGTGAAGCTGGGCAAGCACGTGCTGCTTCACCAACGTGAGGCTGACCTCTGTGTTTCTGGCATCAACCACGGCTCCAACGCCTCCATCAACATCCTGTACTCTGGCACAATGTCGGCAGCGATGGAGGCATCCTTGGAAGGCATCAATTCGATTGGTTTTTCGCTGCTAGACTACGAGTGGGGTGCTGATTTTGAGCCATGTAAACCTTATTTGCGGGAAATCATGGAGTTTGTGTTGGAGCATGGTATGGGCAATTGCAAGTTGTTGAACGTCAACATCCCAGCTGTGCCAGCTACCGTACTGAAGGGCTTCAAAATTTGCCGGCAGGCCGAAGCTCGTTGGATTGAGCGCTACGTGGAGGGCACCGACCCTCGTGGCCAGAAATACTACTGGCTGACGGGCGAGTTCATGAACCAAGACGAGGGCAGCGATACCGACGTTTGGGCACTCGAAAACAAATACATTTCCGTGGTGCCATCTGGCCACGACCTCACTCGCTACGATGCACTAGCAGGATTGAAGCCTTTGGAGCATGGTGCTTTGGCAAAAACACACAATCATGTTTGAAAAAAATTCCTTACCACTAGGCTTGGTTTTGGCGCTGGTACTGCCACTGGCCACTTTTGGTTTGCTGTATGGCGGGTACGGCCTGCTGGAAAGTCAAGGTTGGGTCAGTTCGGGCGGTTTTCGGCCAATGTTTCGGGAACGAACCTGCGCCATTTTCGCCATCGCAATGGACGTTTTTCTGTTGAATTACTACCAAAAAAGGTACTTGCACAATACTGTTCGTGGCATTGTGGTAGTCGTGGCAGTGCTGGTGATTGTGTGGCTGGTGATGTTTGGGAAGTATGTTTTTTGAGGGTGTGGCCGTCCAAGTTCCAAAACTTGGACGGCCACTTAGTTACATTCTAAAACCCAATTTTCCCTCCAAAACTGGGCTGAGTTTCGGCAAATTCTGCCGTTCAATCAAAAAGCTGGTCAGCCCGGCAATTTCCTTGAAAATATAGTGCTTGTCCAATGCCCCCTTGAGGTAGTCCTTGCCCGTGGAGCCGCCAGTGCCGGTGCGTGTGCCAATCATGCGGTGCACCATGTTCATGTGGCGGTAGCGCCAAGTTGACAGCTGCTCGTCAATTTCGAGGAGCAGGTTCAGCAACTGAAACGGCGTTTGCAGCATTGGGTAGCCCCGGAACAAGAAAATGAACAAGCCTGCCCGACAAGCCTTTGGGCTCAGGCGGCGCTCAGGGTTTTCTTCCTCCCCAAAAAAAACTTGGTTGAAAAAACGAAGGTTGTAGCGCTCGTTGGGCATCAAACTTTCCACGTAACGGGCTGCGTAATCCACCCAAAAAGGATGGCGTTCTATTTCGTTGGCTTGGAAATCAGGCCAGTTTTCTTTGTCTTCAAAAAATGGCATCCGCTCCAGCCATTCGTTGACGAGGTCGAGCAGGGAGGGCTTGCTTTCTGCCGTTTTTATCATGTCCACATGCTCCTGTCGCAGCTGCGAGATGTAGTATTCCTGCGCATGGCGCTCGGTGTAACGGAGGCCAAGTCGAGCTTCGGCCAGCTTGAATTGCCAGCTCTGAAAGCCAGAGGCGGGGCGCAGGAAGTTGCGGAAATCGAGGAAGTCCATCGGTGTCATCGTCTCCATGATGTCAATTTTGTGGACAGCCACCCGCAGGATAACAGCCACCCGATTCAGGCGGTGAACGATGGTTTGCAGGTCGGGTGAGTTATCGTTGATGGACTGTTGCCCCATGATTTCAGCAATGGACTCGATTTCGTACATGGCTTGCTTGAACCAAAGCTCGTAGGATTGGTGTATGATAATAAAAAGCATTTCATCGTGAGCGTGAGCCTCGTTCAAGTCGCTTTCCAGTTGTTGGGCATTCAGTATTTTATCCAGTTGGAGATAGTCGGAATAATGGACGTCCTTTTGCGGCATAATTCAGGTCTTATTTGATAAAAAATGGCTGCCAAGGTACGTTTTTGTTTTACAAATGGCGTTTAGGGGTGACAAATGTCAGCAAGTCGGCTTTTCTTCGCCGCCTGAATTAAATCATTTATGAAATACTACCTCATAGCTGGCGAAGCCTCTGGCGACCTGCAAGGTGCGGCGCTTGTGGAGGCGCTCCGCAATGCAGGCCCCGCCGCCGAAATCCGCTGCTGGGGTGGTGATTTGATGGCCAAAGCTGGAGCGAAAGTCGTGAAACACTACCGTGATTTGGCGTTCATGGGCTTCGTGGAGGTAGTGAAAAACTTGCCGACCATCCTCCGCAATTTTCGCTTCGCAAAAACGGATATCAAAGCATTTGAACCTGACTGCCTCATCCTGATTGACTACCCTGGCTTCAATCTTCGCATGGCGAAGTGGGCAAAGCGACATGGACTTCGGGTTTTCTATTACATCTCGCCGCAGCTTTGGGCTTGGCATACCAGTCGGGTTGAAATAATCCGGCAATGCGTTGAGCGCATGTTCGTGATTTTTCCATTCGAAGTGGATTTTTACAAAAAACATGGTGTGGAGGTCAGCTTCATTGGCCACCCGTTGGTGAAAATGGTTGACAGTCACCCGATTGCGCCTGATTTTTTCACCAAAAATGATTTGTCAACACAGAAGCCCATCATCGCCCTGCTGCCAGGTAGCCGCAAACAGGAGATAGCTAGAATGCTGGAAGTGATGTTGCAAACAGCCACACTTTTCCCTGATTATCAATTTGTTGTGGCAGGAGCACCTTCGCTGGAGAAGGCATTTTATGTGCCTTTTTTGACGGAATTCCCAGCGGTAAAACTGCTGGAGGGACAGACTTACGACCTGCTGCAAAACGCCAGTGCAGCACTTGTTACTTCCGGCACTGCGACTTTGGAAGCGGCATTGTTCAAAGTTCCGCAAGTGGTTTGCTACAAAGGCGGAACCGTTTCCTATTTTCTTGCCAGAAAGTTGGTGAACAAAGACTTGAAGTTTATTTCCATCGTCAACCTGATAGCCGACGAAAGGGTAGTGGAGGAGTTGATTCAGTACGATTTCAACCTTGAAAAAACAGCTCGAACCCTAGAAAATTTAATGTTGCCAGCAAAACGTCACCAAGTTTTGGGGGGCTATGAAAAGGTAAGAAAACGCTTGGACTTTCAAGGTGGTGCAGAATTGGCGGCTAACCAAATCGTGGCCGCCCTCCAAGCCTCAACAATAAAAAATGATTGAATGAAAAAACAATTGTGGTTCTTGGTACTCGGCACCTTCATGGCGATATTTTTTACCAATTGTGCCTCGTTGACGGGGTTTCAAACCGGTCGAACAGTCGGCAAAAACAATGGTGAGGTGCTCATTTCATTAAACGCCTCTTCAACTCCAAAATTTGACTTGGACATTGACCAAGACGATACCAGTGATTTGAAGGTGATTTACTTTCCGAATATGGAGTTGAGTGGACGGTTTGGCTTCCACGATAAGTTTGATATTGGCCTCAAGTTGAATACCAACACCAATATTGCGATTGATGGGCGCTATCAATTCATTGGCGACCAGCAATCGCCAGTCGCTGCTGCTGTGGGCTTGAGCATTGGTACTTTTGGCCTAGTTGCCCCATTGTGGAACCTACAATTGCCGCTGTATTTCTCCCTCCACCCAACCGAGGCATTGTCCATTTACATCAATCCACGCTACACGAGACAATTTGGGACAGGAGACTTGGTTGGCAAAATCAATTATTTGGGAGGCAACGTGGGTTTGCTGATTGGTAAAAAGGTGCAATTTGGGTTGGATGCTGGCGTACACAATTTGGACACTCGGTACACCCAGCGAAAAGCCGTGCTAACTTTTGGGGCTGGCATAAAAGTACCGATTGGTAGGGGGAATGACCGTTGACGTTATAAAACATTCAGGTGTTAATGGCCGGTTAAAAATTAGTTGCTCGGCGGGGTTGCATACCAATTCGGCAATGCACCGCGTTTAAACAAACAACTAAAACAAAATCGCCATGAAAAACTTGATTTGTCTGTCAATCCTACTTAGCATCCTCGCAGTTCAAACCAACGCGCAAATCCGCTTTGGCTTTCGGGGTGGTGTAAGCACTTCGCAACTGGCCTCCGAAACGATAGAAGCCAACGGCGTTTCGTTAGCCATCAAGGACGCCAATTATGGCGTGCACGTTGGTGTTTTCGGTCGAGCAAAACTCTCAGAGCGCCTGTACTTGCAACCTGAAGTAGCATTCAACTCAACTTCTGTTGATTTTCAAGTCACGGATTTTGCAGATGGGCTGATGAACGATGTTTTGACTGAAAAATACCAGCACCTCGACATACCGCTGATGCTGGGCTACAAACTTGGCCCACTCAGGCTGGAAGCTGGGCCAACAGGCCACGTGTACCTTGCCAGCAAATCGGAATTGGAGGATATTGGTGGCTACGAACGCCGTTTCAACGATTTCAATCTTGGCTATCAAGCAGGCTTTGGACTCGATATTTGGAAGTTGCTCATTGACCTGCGCTACGAGGGAAACTTCAACAGATTTGGCGACCACATGAGCATTGGCGGCCAAGACATTCAGTTCTCCCAAAGACCAGCTAGGTGGTTAATGACCGTTGGTTTTTCTTTTTAGCCAAACATTTTCTTCATTTCAAAATGAGCCGGGAAAATAATTCCTGGCTTTTTTTGTTTGCATACAACCCAAGCAAACCTGCACAAACACTATAATCTGTTCAATTGAATAAGAACCAACTTCGATTAATGACTACTTACCAAGTCAACATGACCGAAAAGGAATTGGTGCAATCCTGTCTAGCGAACGACCGAGTTGCACAAAAAAACCTGTACGACAAGTACCGGAAGGCCATGTACACGCTCGCTTACCGCATCACTGGCGATTTTGAGGCCGCCAACGACGTACTTCAAGAAGGATTTGTGAAAGTCTTCAAGGGGCTGACCAGTTTTCGGGGGGAATCCACGCTGGGGGCATGGATAAAAACCATCATCGTTCGTACGGCATACAGCCATTTGAGGAAAGACAAGCAGTTTTTTGAACCCATCGAGAATGTGCCTGCTGCTACCAAGGTGGATTGGGGCCACTACCTCGATGCAGAGTACCTCGAAAAAGCCATCCTCTCGCTGCCGGAAGGCTACCGAACTGTGTTCATTTTGGTAGAAGTGGAAGGCTACGGCCACAAGGAAGTTGCCGAGTTGTTGGGCATTTCAGAAGGTACCTCCAAGTCTCAGCTTTTTTATTCAAAAAAACGGCTGCGGGAGATATTGAAAGACCAAGTCTGAAACGCTTTAGAAGTTAATGGATTTAAACAACTCGCTGTTTATCAGTGAGTTGAAAAGTGTAAAAGATGGAAGAACAAAATAAAAAAACGCTGATTGAGGCACTTTCATCGTTGCCAGAGTACGAGCCAAAAGACATGCTTTGGGAGCATATTGAGGAGGAAATGGAAGGCGGTTTGGAAGCCGTCGTGCCTGCACAATTGCTCCAGTCGCTACCGCAGTACGAGCCTCCGGTAAGTGTTTGGGATGGCATCGCATATCAGTTGGAGGCCGAGAAGCCTGGAGCCAAAATTGTCCGCTTCGGCTGGCGCAAAATGGTAGCTGTGGCAGCTTCGTTGGCTGCACTGTTCGTGGTTTACTGGCAAATGAACCGCACGAAATCGGTCGAAATGAACGTGGTAGCCGTGAAGTACAGCGAGGAAACCGTTGACCCGTTGCTGCTCAAACACGACTGGGACGAAGATGAGGAGGCATTTGGCGAGTTCCTCAGCCTTTGCGAAGCGAAAAAAGTGGTGTGCGAACAGCCTGAATTCAAAATGTTGCAAAGCGAATTGGAAGAACTGACTGTCGCCAAAGATGAGCTAAAGGCCGCTATCGGAGAATTCAGCACCGATGCAGATTTAGTGCTCCAAATCAAGGAAATCGAACTGGAGCGCAACGATGTTTTGAAGAAAATGATGGTGATGCTAATTTGAAAGTTGGATGGCCGATTTGTACGACAATTTGGCCATCCAACCTTCCAACAATACTGTAATGAAAAACTTCCTGAAGTTATTGATAATCAACGTCTTGCTGCTGTTTGCAATGCAAATACAGGCCCAGACGACCTTGCAGGTGGTGACCAAGGTCATGGAAAACACCTTTCCCTACAAAAACGGTACGGAGGTGAACATCGAGGGCGAAAAGGCAGAAATCAAGGTGGAGACTTGGAACCGCAACGAGGTGAAAGTGCTCGTTGAGTTGATTTCAAAAAACAGCGACAAGAAAGCTGCCCAAGCTGACCTCGACCGAATGGTTTACAGTACGGAACAAGCTGGCAAAAACCTGTATTTCAGGAATTACGTAACCTCTCCAAAAGGCGGCAAGAAGACTACTTCCGACTTGAAAGCCATTTACACCATCACCCTGCCTGCCGATTGCCCGGTTTATCTCAAGAACAATTATGGCCTTTCGCAAATCAGTAACCTATCACGCTCGTTGCGGGTCAACAGCCAATTTTCCAAAATCAACATGGAAAACGTGAGTGGCCAAGTTGGCATCGAAACCCGCTTCGGCGACATTGAAGGCAGGGACGTGGACGGCAACGTGACCATCAATTCTCGCCGCTCGGACATTACCCTTTACGACATCAAGGGCACTTGGAACATCAACTCGCAGTACGGCGTGATGAAGTTTTTTACCAATCCCAGCCCTGAATTGCTGACGATGAACATCAACGCCGAAAAGTCTGACGTCTATTTTTTTGACCCAAAACCCAATTATTACGGTTACACGCTCACTGCTCACTATGGCACTATCACTGTGCCCAATGACTTGAAATTCAATTACTTGCAGAATACAAGTGAGCTGAAGAAAGCCATTTTCTCTTCCAAAATTGGCAAATCCAATATCTCCATAAAAATCAGTTTTGGAGATATCGTGATTCGAAATCCATAATTAGCAATTGAGTTATTTGTGAATGCAGCCCTGTTGATGCCTTGTAGCGTTAACAGGGCTTGTTCTTTTTAGCAAAACACCCCAAATAAATCTTTTTCCCTACTTTTCGGCCTGCCAACTAAGCAATCGTAAATACCAGTAATCGCTGAACCATGCCACTGTTGATAATCTTCCTCGGCATAGCCGCATTGTTTGTGCTCATCTTGGGCCTCCGTGTCAATGCTTTCCTTGCTTTGCTGTTGGTTTCGTTGGGCGTTGGGGTAGGGGTGGGGCTCACACCTGCCGAAAGCCTCGCTGCCATCCAGAAAGGCGTGGGCAGCACATTGGGCAGCTTAGCCATCATACTCGGTTTAGGCGCCATGTTGGGTGGGGTGATAGCGGAGAGTGGGGCTGCGCAGGTGATTTCCCGAAAGTTGACCAACAGTTTTGGTGTAGGCAAAATTGCTTGGGCAATGATGCTTACGGGCTTCATCGTTGGGATACCAATGTTTTACAGCGTGGCTTTTTTGATGGTGCTGCCCATCATTTTTGCCATGGCGAAAGAGACCAAGCTGCCGATTCTGTATGTCGGGCTGCCCATAATCGCCTCGCTTTCTGTCACGCATGGCTTTCTGCCACCGCACCCCGCACCCACGGCCATCGTTGATTTTTATGGGGCAAATATCCAACTGACGCTGCTTTACGGCCTTTTGCTTGCCGTGCCCACGGTGATACTTTCGGGTGTTGTTTTCGGCAAGGCCATGCGCAAACTTGACGTGCAGCCCAACGAAAAACTCTTTAAAACCCAAGACCTGCCCCCAGAGCAATTGCCGTCATTTTCAAACTCTGTGCTTACGGCATTGATACCCGTGATATTGATGGCATT
>CAYTZS010000152.1:0-13282 GCA_964442355.1 uncultured Saprospiraceae bacterium
TGCACGGACTGCCCCAGCCCAATCAGCACTCCGCTGGAAGACATCATTTACACACTGGCCGTCACGGACGTGAACGGCTGCACGGCAATTGATGAGGTGACGGTGCTGGTGGAAAAAGTACAGGAAGTGTATGTCCCCACCGCTTTCAGCCCAAACAACGACGGCATCAACGATGAACTGACCGTGTTTGCTGGACCACAGGTGGAGCGCATCAATGGCTTTCAAGTCTTCAGCCGCTGGGGGGAACTGATTTTCGAGCAATACAACTTTCCGCCCAACGACCTTCAACTCGGCTGGGATGGCAGGTTCAAGGAAAAGCAGCTGGACCCCGCCGTTTTCGTCTGGGTGGCCGAGATACTTTTCCTTGATGGGCAAACCCGGCTGTACAAGGGCGATGTTACGCTGATGAAGTAAGTAGGTTCGGGGTACCTATTTAAGCAAGGTTTTTGTTTTTTTATTTTGTTGGTATCAGAGGCTTTTTGAAAATTGAATTATGATTAAATTTACGTGACAATTGATGCAAAGTGCTGGTTTTCAGCATTTTAATGACCTCAATTTTGAATTTTCGGGTATTCTGAATTATGGTTCATAACCCTTATGCTTAGCCTTTTCGATAACGCTGCTTCATTCGCAAAATGTTCTAAGCAAACCTGTGTGACGAACATGCAAGACGAGAATTTTATCATCGAGGAAGCCACTCCTAACGACATTCCTAGGTTGGTGGAAATGATTAACGGCTGCTACCGTGGCGAACAGTCCCGTGCTGGTTGGACGACAGAGGCCGACTTGATAGCAGGCGATATTCGCACCGACGAAGCAGACCTTGCAAAGATTTTAGCCACAGAAAATGTTTGGATATTGAAGTTTGCCTACCCTTCCACGGGCATCGTGGGCAGTGTTTATTTGGAAAAAAAAGGCGACCGACTTTACCTCGGCATGTTTTCCGTGGATGTTGCGCAGCAAGCAAATGGCATCGGTAAACTGCTACTTTATGCAGCCGAAGCGCATGCACGTTCAGTGGGCTGCAAAGGTGTTTTCATGCAGGTCATCCACCTGCGGCACGAGCTGATTGGATGGTACGAGCGGCAAGGCTACCGACAGACTGGGGAACGAAAACCATTTGATGGTGATCCGAGGGTCGGGGTGCCGAAGATGCCCTTAGAATTCTTGGTTTTGGAAAAAATATTTGTACAAAAACCATAAAAAAAGGCCGCCTGGAATCCAGTCGGCCTTTTTTCATTCCAATCAACCAACTACTGTTTGAAAGGGTCAGCGTAGCGTACATGTGAGAGGCTCTCCGAATCAGTCAAGGTTTTCAAGAACGCTACGAGCGCCTGTTTTTCATTAGCACTCAAGTTTAGTTGTTTCGGCGAATCGCCAGATTTTAGTTCTGGATGGAGGTTTGGGTGGTTTTTGACTCCGCTGTTGTAATGCTCCACTACTTGCTCCAAAGTTGCGAAGCGCCCGTCGTGCATGTATGGAGCCGTCAACTCGATGTTGCGGAGCATCGGCACTTTGAACAAACCATTGTCTGTGGACAAGTTGGAGATTGCACCAATTCCCTCGTCTTCGTAATTGAGGTCGAGGCCGTTGTTGGCTGCAACGATGGTGGTAGCAAACCCAGCACCGAGGTTGTGGCAATTTGCGCAGTGCTGGTTGAAAAGCTGTTTGCCTTGGTTTTCTTGTGCCGTGAAATTTGCAAATTGAGCGGTACTGTTTCCGTTCGCATCTATCAACTCTTGGTCGTATTTCGAGTTGAAACAGCCGATGGAGCTGACAAAAGTCTGAAGCGCCTGCAGCATTTTTTCTTCGTTGGTCATCCAATTCTGGTTTGGAAATGCCTTATTGAACAACACTTCGTAATACTCCTCCTTGACGAGTTCATCTGCCAAAGCAGCAAGGTCAATGTTGCCCATTTCCACAGGGTTTTTCATGGTTTCGGCAGACTGCTCCATGACGGAAGCCACCCGGTTGTCCCAGAACATGCGGGTACCACCGAAGCCGTAGTAGGCATTGAAACTGGGGAAGGAGCCGAGCGCCAACGTGTTGCGGGAGGTACGCTCTTCGGTCACGCCCTTGCTGAACTGTTCGCCATCCGTAAAAGCCAGTTCTGCTTTGTGGCAAGAGGCACAGTTCACTTCTCCGTTGACGGAGAGGCGCTTGTCGTAGAAAAGAACCCTGCCGAGGGTAGCTTGCTTGTTGTCAACTTGGACGGGGAAGCCGCCGAGGGTTGAGGGTAAAGCAAGGGTGTAGTCATCAACTTCTACTGAAAGATTGAGGTGCTTGCTGACTTTTTCGTACTCCTCAGGCGTATAATTGCGGGTAAGTGTGGTTGTTTCGTCCTTTAAGCAAGACGAAAAAGTACCAATAATCACAGTAGATAGAAGGAAGAGCTTCGTTTTCATAAATGTATTTTAGATTGAAGGTGAAAAAATATCAATGGCTGAAGGCATGTGCGGGCTTGCATCTTGCCCCTCTTGAAAAACGCTGGTAAAATACTGTCACTTAACCAGAAAATGCCGTGCCGAAGTGTGTTTTAACATTTCCTTACTGGCCAAAATGCAAATATTGGTCGAATCGCTGCGCCAAAGCCCTTAGTTTCTACTCGAAAAATTCAAGTTTACCAAATTTCAAGTGGGAAAATCTGTTCGCTTTGACACGACTCTGGCTTACCATTCAAACTCAAACCTTTCGCCTTTGAAGCCGTCAATGTCCCTACGTTCCCGCTTCGTTGGGCGACCCGTGCCACGCTCCCGGAATTCTACACCTTGCTTGCCCACATACCAGTCTTTGTACTTACTCATTTCTTCAACTGGCGTGAGGTTGTCGTAACACTCCACGGCGAGGGTGGCCGCCACTCGTTTGTCAATCAGCTTTTTGACCAAAAACTCCAGGTTGAAGCCGTCTTTTTTCACATGAACTATTTGGCCGACCACCACACTATCGGCAGGCTTTGCATTGGCTTCGCCGATGCGCACCTTGCCCGATTTGATGGCATCGGAAGCCAAGGTTCTTGATTTGAAAATGCGAACGCTCCAGAGCCATTTGTCAATTCGGACTTTTTCCATATTGCAGACAGGTGGGGTTTAATTTTAAGTTGGGTAAGCCAAGTCCATCGCTTCCATCGCCTCGCAAACTTTCTTCGCAATGACGTAGTCTCGGTACCAGCGATCGTCCACTGGCACGATGGTCCAAGGGATGGTGCTGCCGTTGATGGCATCGGAGTAGCAGCGCATGTAGTCGTCCCAATGGTCCCGTTCTTTCCAGTCATTATCGTTGTGCTTCCAGCGCTTTTCAGGTTCATCAATGCGCTGTTGCAACTGCTTTTCCTGTTCGTCCTTTGAAATGTGCAGGCAAAACTTGAGCAAGGTTGTACAGTTGTCAAAAACCAGCAACTCTTCAAAAGCATTGATGGCGGCCATGCGTTTTTTCACCCGCGCTTCGTCAATCCAACCGTGTACCCGCTGAATGAGCACGTCTTCGTAGTGCGAGCGGTTGAAAATCTTGATGTCGCCCTTGGCTGGCACTTGCTGGTGTACCCGCCACAGGAAATCGTGCGCAAACTCAACGGGCGTCGGCTTTTTGAAGGCATAAACGCTCAGGTTGAACGGCGTGCAGTCCTTGAAGACGTTTTTGGCTGCACCGTCCTTCCCGCTCCCGTCCATCCCCTGGAAAATGATGAGCAGCGAGTGCTTTTGCTGCGCCCGCATTACCTCGTTCAGTTCGCCGATGCGCTCGCAGTATTTATCAGTTAGCTGCTTGATGTCGCCCTTGTCGGCATCTTTGGGCGGGGTGGTGGATATGGATGCTAAGTTTATCATTCTCTCAAAAATTGTGAGCGGTAAATGCTGAACTATGAAGCGGTAAATGCTGAACTATGAACGGTGAACGTTTGGCCTATTCACAGTTCACCGTTCACAATTCACCATTCAAGTTCACCGTTTTTCAAACTCCTTCATCATCTTGCGCACGATGTTTTTCACCTGCACACTGAACTCCTTACTCAAAATCCAGTGCCCATAATTGAACTCTTGCTCCAACACTTTCTTCACAGTTACGCCAGTGTATTTTCCAAAATTGAAGACGATTTCGCCCTGCTCGTTGTACTTGAGGCGATTGGTCACATCAATGGTTTTGGTGTCCTGCGTGAAATCGTGGAGTGACTGTACATCGTTGACGATGGGGGCAGGGGTCACATTGCCGTCATCGTCCCGGAAGTCAACGCCGTCGTAGCGCTGGAGCTGCCCCTTGAAAACGTCAATCGTGGCACGTACATCGGCCATCGCATCGTGGGCGTCCTCGATTTCCTTGTCGCAGTAAAAACGCAGGGCAGCCTTGAGGTTGCGTGGCTCCATTTTGTAAAAAATGCGCTGCACATCCACAAAGCGGCGCTTGTCTGGGTCGAAGTGGAGACCTGCCCTGGCAAACTCCTCCATGATGAGCGGCAGGTCGAAGCGGCTGATGTTGTAGCCAGCTAGGTCCGCATCGCCAATGAAATCAAAAATCTGCTGGGCCACCTGCGCAAAAACGGGCTTGTTGGCCACGTCCTTGGGCGTGATGCCATGCACGGCCATTGCTTCCGCAGAAATGGGGATGCCTGGGTTGATAAGCATTTCCAGCTCGGCTGGCTCCCGCCCATCCTTGAAATACTTGATAATGGCAATTTGGATGATCCGGTCACGGATGACGTTGAGGCCGGTGGACTCCAAGTCGAAGAAACAGAGGTCTTTTTTTAGGTTGAATTGCATAGTGATATCTAATTGGTTTGATGAGCTTGATTTGTTTGGTGGGGTTGATTCGCCTTGAACGAATCAACCCCACCAACCCCTCAGAACAATTCAAACTATTTCTTCGTGTCAGGCAACAGCACCACGCCGTTGGCCAAGAACTTGAGTTCTTCTTTTGGTTCGGTGATGGCGTCAATTTCGGCTTGGGTCTTGCCCTCGTCCTCAGCATAGTGCTTGAGGTCTTCCACGGAAGTGGTCTCACGGAAAGCATAGCCCTCCATCACGACCTCCCGGCCAGCGATGTCTTTTGGCAAGAAAAAACCGTAATCTTTGAACTTCACGAACATGTCACCAGCCTGCTCGTCGCGCAAGTTAACCCAGCAGCCTTTCACTTGGCATACTGATTCGACAGTGCCTTTTATCTTCACGGGCAACGAATCTACACCCTGCAATTTGGTCACCATTTCGCCCATCGTAACGGCCCCGTCGGTAGTGATGGTGTCGCCGAAAAGTTGTGACTGTCCGGTTTGAGAAGTGGTGTCGGCTGGTTGCTCGCTGCCACAGGCAGAGAGAAATGCAGCAAAAATGGTCAGGAAAAAAAGTTGTTTGAACATGGTCGCTCTATTTTTGAAATGAAGGTTCAAGTAAAATCTGGGCAAAAATAGCCATTCATTTCTGAAACCAAGCTGATAAGGTAGCGCCCCACCAAATGATTTTTTTCGTAAATATTTTTCGTGGTAAAATAATCACCCAACAGCTTTGCGTTTGTGATACACCAATTCAAAAACGAGTTGCCTAACCATCACCCCAGCCCCCAACTTCTCAAATATTCAAGTTTCTAAACGCTTCAGCCTTTATGCAACACTGCTACTTTTTTGCAACCAGATTTTTATTAAAAATCAAAACTCGGAACAATGAGGAATGCAATGCAATGGACAGCAGTAGTGGGAATTACCCTCCTTTTTCAGCACTTGGCAAATGCCAAAAACGGCAAATTTGACGATACCCGCCTCAACCCAACAGGCTGTGTAACAGGCGACTGCCACAATGGCTACGGCACCTTCCAATACCCAAATGGCAACCGCTACATCGGCGATTTCAGCAACGGTAAACCGAACGGAAAGGGCATACTCTACTGCGCAAACGGCAACAAGTACGTCGGTCACTGGCAGGACAATTGGCAGCAGGGCGAGGGCAAGTTCATCTTTAACGAGGGACACGAGTATTTTGGGGAGTTCCAGCGAAGCCAGTTCCACGGCAAGGGCGTGATGCGCTACGCCAACGGCGACAAGTACGACGGGGACTGGGTGGCCAATTCACCAGAGGGCCTCGGCACCTACTCCTTTCACACTGGCGACCGCTACGAAGGGCAGTTCAAGTCTGGCCGGTTCAACGGCAAGGGCACCATGTTTTACAAAAACGGCACTTACTTCACAGGCGGTTGGATGAACAATGCCAAGCATGGGAAAGGCATTTTTTATGATGAAAACGGCAGGGCCATCAATGGTGAGTGGGTTAACGGCAAATCGAAAGCCAACACCCCGGTAATCTGTGAAGATGAGCAGACGGTGGAAGTCACCGATGTTACCTCCAAAAACCAAACCGCCAACGACAACCCAAATTTCGACCCGCAGGTGAAGGTATGGGCTGTGGTGGCGGGCGTGGCCAGCTACACCCACATGCCCACGCTGCGCTACACCGACGATGATGCTTACCAGTTTTACGCCTTCCTGAAAAGCCCGGAAGGCGGTGCCCTCCCCGACAACCAAGTACAGGTTTTGGTGGATGACAACGCCACCCGTGACAACCTGCTCGAAGCCATGCGCAGCGTTTTTCTCCAAGCCGACGAGAACGACGTGGTGCTGTTCTACTTCTCCGGCCACGGCATCGAGGGCGCTTTTGTGCCCGTGGACTTCGATGGCTACAGTCACCGATTGGAGCACACGGAAATCCGGCACATCCTTGAGCAAAGCCGTGCCCGCCAGAAGCTGGTGCTCGGCGATGCCTGCCACTCTGGCTCGCTCATCGGCGGACAGTTCGCACCCGACATGTTGGCTGCCAAGGAGCCGTCCATCGGCGATATGCTCAGCAAATACTACAAGGCTTTCGAGGATTGTGAGGGCGGCATGGCGCTGTTCATGTCATCAAAAGGGCAAGAGGTTTCGTTGGAAGACACTGGGTTGCGCTCCGGTGTTTTCAGCCATTTTTTGATAAAGGGCCTGAAAGGCGAAGCCGATGCCGATGCCGACAAAATCGTGAACATCTCCGAATTGTTTGGCTACGTAAAAAAGAAGGTGAGCAGCTACACTGCCGGGGCACAAACGCCTGTGCTGACAGGGAAATACGATGGCAGGCTGCCAGTGGGTGCGGTGAGGTGAGATAGTGAAACTTGGAACGGAAAATTGAAAATTGTCTGAGACAAATTTTCAATTTTCCGTTTTCAATTCCTCAATTATTCGGACATGTCCATCGTGTGGAAGACGTTTTGCACATCGTCGTCTTCCTCCATTTTTTCAATCAATTTGATGACGTCCTCCACTTCCTCGTCCGTGAGTTTTTTCAGCATGGAAGGCACACGGTCGAATTTCGACTCCTGGATTTCAATCCCTTTGTCCTCAAGCGCTTTGTTCAGGGTGCCGAAGTCGCTGAAATCGGCCGAGAGCAAAAACTGGTCGTCTTCTTCACGGATTTCTTCCAAGCCAGCATCAATCATTTCCAATTCGAACTCGTCACGGTCGCCAATGGCACTTTTGCTCACTGCAAAAATGGCTTTGTGGGCAAACATGTAGCTCACGGAACCAGAAGTACCGAGCGAGCCGCCGTATTTGGAGAACACGTGTCGGACGTTGGCCACGGTACGGGTCGGATTATCGGTGGCTGTTTCCACCAAAATGGCGATGCCGTGCGGAGCATAGCCTTCATAGATGACCTCTTCGTAGTTCTCTGAGTCCTTGGAAGTGGCCTTCTTGATGGCGTTGTCCACGTTTGCTTTTGGCATGTTGGCTGCCTTGGCATTTTGGATGGCCAATCGCAGACGTGGGTTGTAGTTGGGGTCGCCGCCACCGGATTTCACAGCGAGTGCTATCTGGCGGCCTACCCTTGTAAACGCTTTGGCCATGCCTGCCCAGCGTTTCATTTTAGTCGCTTTGCGGTATTCAAATGCTCTTCCCATTTTGAAGGATTGTAGGATTGAAGGCAAAAAGGATTTGTGGGACACCCATCATCTTTCTTGCTTGTTTTTTGAAAACGGGTGCAAAGGTAGGCATCGAACGCAAAATTCTTGAATGTATTTGAGGATAAAAATTTGCTCAAAAACCTGATTGGTTGGCAGCTTTCATGTCTTGGTTCAATTGCTTGAAGTCAATTTTGCCTTTGTTCGCCTTGAGGTGCTCCACCAACACGACGGCTCGTTTCAGCCGCACGTCCGATGTCTTGGGTTGGCCGGCAATGTAGAGCAGGTTGCGTTGCTTGCCGGGCGTAAGTGCATGGAACAACTGGTTGCCTGCTTCGTCTTGTGAAAGCACTTCGGCAAACTCCTCCGGCATGGGCAGACCATACTCGCTCTCGTCTTTGCAGAGCGTGACTTCCACCATCGAGCCAAGCTGCAGCTTGAGTTTGTCCCGTATTTTTTTGTTGATGTTGATGAAAAAATGCCCGTCACCTTTGTGCATCAAGGCACATTGGAACTCCAAGCTGCCGTTCAAAGTGCAGACCACTCGACGGTCATTGCCATCCAAGAAGGGCTTTGCATATTCCTCGGGGACGACAAGATGAAAACCCCAAAGCGCCGTATTGAAGTTTCCGATTGCAGCAGTAAAAGTCATGTCAAAAAGGGATTGGAACTTGCGACTTGCAGTTGGGTTGACCGCCGCAAGTCGCAAATCGCAAATTCATCATACCCAAGCGCAGACGATTCCACACATTATAGAAATGGTTATCAACCAATAGCCAAAGTTTACGAGGATGTACTTCCAGCTTTTGCGCTCAAACATGGCGTTGGTGGCAAGCAACGGCAGTGCAAAAAACAAAGAGTTGATGATTCCATGCACGATGCCATGACTAAATGTGCGCCAGTTGGAGCCGTATTTGGCCATAAAGTCGGTGAGGAACTGGCTGTCTTCTGGACTGGGTGCGCCTCCTTTGGGTGTTGCGAAAATACCAGGAACGTTCATTTGATGGATAGCCAAAAAGTTGACCTCTACGGCCAGCATCAAGCTGAACAAGAAGGACAGACCAAAAATCAGGGCCATGTTGCCGCCCTTGATTTTCTCATCTGACATGTCGGCGGCTTTCATCCAGATGGTGCCCATCACTTTCGGGTGGTACCAAACGAAGCCAATAACGGTGGGTACAAGTGCTGCTACGAGCACGGCTAACCAATTGAATTCCATGAGTTGTTGATTTTAGTTGTGAAAAAAAGGTGTAATAAGAAACCCGAAGGTATTGCAATGTTTTGTTTCAAGAAAACATTTTTTGTTTTATTTTCAGCGTAGGCAAAAAAAAACGGCACTTCCAAGGAAGCGCCGCCGGGTTGGCCGAAAAAACGGCCTATTTTGGAAATGAGTTTGGGCTAATTATTACTTCTTGCCGCCTTTCACAGCGGTTTTGGTAGCAGCCTTTGGTGCGGCAGCAGCTTTAGGAGCGGCTGGCTTGGCTTCTGCTTTTGGTGAAGCAGCAGCAGTTTTAGGTGCAGCAACTTTTGCAGCAGCCTTTGGTGCAGCGGCAGCTTTAGGGGCAGCTGGCTTGGCTTCTGCCTTTGGTGCAGCAACTTTTGCAACGGCCTTTGGTGCAGCAGCGGCTTTAGGAGCAGCTGGCTTGGCTTCTGCTTTTGGTGCAGCAGCCTTAGCGGCAGGTTTTGCAGCAGCAGCTTTTGCAGTAGCAACGGCAGCTACTTCACGAAGGGAAATCACAGAATTGTAGCCACCAAACGGCGTTGGCAGGTAGTTGTCGGCGTTCCAATCATTTTCCCAGATGTGGTTGTCTATCAGGTAACGGAACTGAAATTCCTGACCAGCAGGAAGTTCAACTTCAGTAGTGAACTCAGCTTTTTGAGCTTTCATTTTGTAGCCTTTCTCCCAGCTCCATTCGTTGAAGTCGCCGAGGATGCGCACTTCTTTACCGCCTTGAGCAGCTTCGAGTGGCAGGGTGAAAGTAACCTTGCAAACAGGTTTCGTCTTGGAAAAGTCTTTTTTTAACATGGTTGACATAAGAATAATGGTTTATGATAAATGGTAGTAGTAGCTATTTGATTGGCGTTATTCAGTAGGTAATTTTGGACGGTAGGTTTGTTGGCTGCTTGTTTGCGTTATGTAGTGTTCGCATGAAATGTTTGCAGCCGTGCCATTTTTTTCATTTTTAAACGGCTGGAAAGGCAGTTTTTATTTTGCGCCGCAAAGTTATACACAATTTATCCAAATCGCAACCTTATCTTGTTGAAATTCAAGCATTTATGATTGTTTCAAGCAAGTACCGATGTAGTTTTTACGCAAAAGATTACACATGGATTCTGAAACTTGACATTTTCTTGAAAAATAATTTTACCTAACTATGGGTATTCCCATTTTTTATTTCACGAAATTTTTATCATTTTTTTCAAAAAAAATACAACAAAAACCGACGATAATTTTGCGAACCTATTTCACACAATTGAGCACTACCTAATAAATGGCACAAACATTGCCTATTCCAACGGACTTCCCTTCTCATTCCCTGGCAACAAGATTGGCTTAACAAAAACTTAAACGAATGAACAAAGTTCTACTACCACTCCTCTATGTGGCATTGCTGGCGATAAGCACCCTTGCATCGGCCCAAATCAATTTAAAAATCGAATCAATTCCTGGCGTCCCGAATAAATGGGGTGTGTTTGTGAGAACCTGCGACAACGTGACACCCAGTGGCAGCACTATCACTGGCTCGGGGCAAGTAACAATCAAGTTTTCTTCGAACTTGTCTGTTTCAAACTTCACAAACCATGCAGGCACTTGGGGCCAGAACGCAACAGTCAACAATCCCAGCGAGGCGTTTGGCTTCAAGTATGTCTCTGTTGGGTTCATTGCAGACAGCCCGCAAATCATCTACCAGCCGGACACTGAAACGCTACTGTTCTCCTTCGTTTTGGAAGGCAATGTAACTAGCGCTCCAGAGCTCATCCACAATGGCATTGACCCCTTCGACCAATTGCCCAACTCCGTCAACTCGAATCCCGGCAACGAGCTAACGGTGCTAGACCTAGGCGTACAACCGCTTGGTTATTACATTTACGTTGGCAACTACACTGGTAACACGACCAGCTGTACCCCTTCTCCGCAAGACACCACCGTCATCAATCCGCCAATGGACACCACTGGCAACGGAGGCGACACCACCATCATTGATACCACTGGCACTGGTGGCGATACCACCGTCATTGATACGACAGGCGACGGAGGTGACTCCACCGTCATCAATCCACCGGGTGACACCACACAGCAAACATCTGGGGTAAAGGACCTCGAAAAGCAGGGCATTTACTTCACCCTGTATCCCTCACCGACTTGCTTTGACTGGGTGACTGTTAGGTTCCTCGATGCGGAAGTGATTGGTGGCACTGTACAGCTATCCACACTTAAAGGCATACCAATGGGCAAGTTGGAAAAGGGGCACCGAAACGAGCTAACGCTCAATATTGGAGAACTCCCGGCGGGGCTTTACATCATCACCTATGAGAAAGGTGGCAAAACCCTTCAACGGGGCAAATTTTTAAAACAATAACTATTAACATAACTCAGTTCCGGGGGCGTTGACTTGTCAACGCCCTTTTTTTGTGCCAAAAGCCAAGACTGGGACGGCGGCAATGATGCACCGTCCCAGTTTTATTCCATCAATCCACCACTAATCTTGTGGTGCTCATGCCTGCTCCAGTCTCCACCATAACTAGGTAAATACCAGGGATGAAACCCTCCAGCGACACGATATTTCCCAAGTTATTGGCCAGTTGCTCACGGGCAACTTCACGGCCAGTAGCGTCCAAAATACGCAACAACCCAACCTTTGCACTGCCGCCAACATCCACCCGGATGGCCTCGGAAGCTGGGTTAGGTGAAACAACTACGCTTCCTTCCTGTGTCAACGCATCTTCATTTGCGGACACACCCACCGTGGCCGCTACCCTATCCGAAATGCACTCGAAGCTTTGCTTCTGCACTTTCCAGTTGTAGAAATAGTAGTAGTACTCGTTGCCGAGGGCATCGTTCGTGATTTCACCCACAGTACCGATGGCGTAGGGGAATTGCGTCACTGCGTTGGTATTCCTGAACAGATTGTTCTGCACGCAACGCAGCGACAAGTTGTCGCCGACGGGCACCTCAAAGTTCAGCGTGAGCTCGTGCGTGCCGGGCCCCAAGTCAAACATGTTTTCATCCAAAAGCACATTATTTCCATCATAAAGGCGGATGGTACGAATGCCCGTTGGGGCGGTGCTCGGCACGTACACGACCACGCTCACCAGGGTAAACGGCTCCCAAGCATCAAAAAGGTTATAGGAGCCCTGCGTGGGCAAGCCACCTGCACCACTGTTGTCCAATTTGCCACCAGACTGAATCTCGCCAGGGTACAAATGGTGCGCCTCCACAAAGTAAGTGGTCGTTTGGTCAAGTATCGGCGTTTGGAACGAATTGCCAGAGCCAAGCAGGTTGCCACCGGTCGCTGCATTGTACCACTCGAGGTTGGGGCCAGTGGCCGTAAGCAGCACGGAGTCGCCGGGGGCAATGTTTGCACCAGTAACCACCGGCTCGCTGGCGTCAAGCACTGTCACGGGAATGGATACAGAGGTAATCGGGTCGTCGGAACAAATCGCATCCGTGGAAACGAAGTAGTTGCCCGATACAGAAACCGTGATGCTCGTACCAACCTCGCCAGTTGACCAAACAGGGTTAGCGCCGCCTGTGGCGTTGAGCACCACTGAACCGCCCTCACAGAAAATGTCCTGCCCTTCGGTGGTGATGAACGGCACGATTTCATCCACCATTTCAACATCAATGGTATTGGTAAAGGAAATGCAGCCAGTACCATCGGTCAGCACAGCGTTGAAGCTGCCGGGCTGCGAGACTGTCAAGGTTTGGGTAGTAGCTAAATTGGACCACTCATAGCCGAAGCCGTCAGGCAGCGAAAGCTCCACAGACTCGCCGGGGCAAAGCTCGGTATCGCCGTTTACCACAATTTGCGTTTCAGGTAGCAGGCACCCTGCTTCAGGCATGTTTAAGGTGACGTTAATTTCGGGGTTTAGCAGCACGGTGCGGATACCAGAGGGCCATTTTACCACCACCGAATCTACCTGTGTGGCTTGGCCAATACCAAAAAACGTGGTCATCGAACTCATCGGGCTGAAGCTCTGACCGGAACGTACTTCCCGGATTTGGCGGCCCCAAGCGCCGTAAAGTTCCACCCTGGCACCGATGCCATTGCGATTGCTCTCTGTCCCTATCGTGTTGATTTTCAACCAATTGTTGGTATTTCCACTATTCAGGTAAACCGTTTGCCCCGACACCACATCGAGGAAGCCGTCGTTGTTGAGG
>CAYTZS010000153.1:0-12726 GCA_964442355.1 uncultured Saprospiraceae bacterium
TTAAACCCCCGTGTGGCTATTTAAAACCCTTTTAATCACTCCCCTGTGGGGGGGGCGGCCCCCCCGCAACAGGGGAGTAAAAGTAAGCCCCCTATGCACTTTACAAGTACATTCGGAAAGACCCTAAATTTCCTTCAATGTCCGCAACAAGTACCCCCAGTACTTCTGCACGGAACTGATTTGAACTTTTTCGTCAGGGGAGTGAGCACCCCGGATATTGGGGCCGAAGGAAATCATCTCCATGCCGGGGTAATGCTGCCCGATGATGCCACATTCTAGGCCCGCATGGCAGGCATAGACATGGGGCTTGGCCTGGTACATTTCTTCGTAGATGCTGCTCATCAGCTGCACCAGCCTTGACGACGGGTTGGGGGTCCAACCAGGATACTCACTGCCGAAACTGACTTTTGTGCCAGCCAACTCCATCGTAGCCTTGAGGGCATTGGCAAGGTCCATCTTCTCGCTGTCCACGGAGCCACGGGTGAGGCACTGGATGCTGAACTTGCCGTCTTTCACCAGCACCCTCGACAGGTTGTTGGAGGTCTGCACGAGGTCGGCCACATCGGGGCTCATGCGGTGGATGCCGTTTGCGCAAGCGTAGATAACGCCCAAAATCTTTTGTTGAAAATCGGCACTAAATACCATTTCGGGGAGCGGAGCAGCTTCGCAAACCACTTCCAAATCTTGGTCGGTGGTATGGTACTCGGCTTTCAATGCCGCTGTTTCTTTTTGGATAAAAGCCTGAAAGCCCGTGACATGCGCCGACTGTACTGCTACCACGGCGAAACATTCCCTAGGAATGGCGTTGCGCAAGCTGCCACCGTCCATCGAATGCACGTGTAGGCCAAACTGTTGAGAGCCGTTCCAAAGCAAGCGGTTCATCAACTTGTTGGCATTGCCCCGGCCGAGGTGGATGTCCATGCCGGAGTGTCCGCCCGTCAGGCCCTTGACGCCCAACCTGAACCCTGTGCAGTTGGCAGGCGTGGCTTGCTGTGAATAGGTAGCTTCCCCGGTCACGTCCACGCCACCAGCACAGCCGATGGTGAGTTCCCGGTCGTCCTCGGTGTCGAGGTTGAGCATGTACTTGGCGGTGAGCAGGCCGCCTTGCAGTCCCTTGGCCCCGGTGAGGCCCGTTTCTTCGTCAATGGTGAACAGCGCCTCGATGGGTGGGTGCTGGATGTCGTCGCTGGCGAGGATGGCCATGATGCTGGCAACGCCGATGCCGTTGTCAGCGCCGAGCGTAGTGCCATCGGCCCTGACCCAATCGCCTTCGATCACCATGCGGATGCCCTCGGTCTCGAAGTCGAACTGGGTGTCGGCGTTCTTTTGGTGTACCATGTCCAAATGGCTTTGGAGCAACACCGTGGGCTTGCCCTCCATGCCCTTGCTGGCGGCCTTCTTGATGATGACGTTGCCGACGGCGTCCACCGAAGTGGGCAGGCCGAGCTGCTCCCCAAACTGTACAATGAACTTGATGACTCGCTCCTCCCGCTTGGAGGGGCGTGGCACGGCATTGAGGTCTGCAAAATGGCTCCACAGCGCTTGTGGCTCCAGGCTTTTGATTGCGTTTGACATGGCAAGGTTGTTTTGTGGGGCGAAGATAGGGGTGATTTTGGAATGGATATGTCCTCCTAGTTTTTTCTTGTACCATTTGCCAACAAGCAAAGTATTTTTACCTTAGCCCTGCAATTTTTGTTGTTTATAGGTGCTTAGTCGTAAAATAATTTTGTTTAAGCGCTGTGTGTAAGAAGCAAAATATTTTCCATTAGTTTGGATGTTGTATTCACCCAATATAACAAGTTGGGAGCAAATATTGCCTATTGCCTATGATTGCTAGCATTTGAAAATAGCTGGTATAACTTTTAATCAATAATATAAAAAACAAGAAAATGAAAAACTCAAACTTCTTCCCATTGCTGTTAATTGTCCTGGCATTCTGCACGCCACTTTCTGCACAGCAAATCAAACGAACAGTTGCTATTGCTCCCATTGGGTTCAGCGAGCACACCTCCAACGAAGGCGATGCCATCAAGCTGTACAATTACATCTTGAATGCCTTACAACGCACGCAACGGGTGAATGTGCTAGACAGGCTGATAGGTCAAAAGGAAATAGTGAAAGAGAAAAAGATGCAACAGGGGATGGATTTTGTGGAGGGAAATGTGGTTAAGCAGGGCAAACAGTCTGGTGCCGATTATATTTTGGTTACCTATATCAACTCTATCAATGCCGTCACGCTTAAAAAGGCTGACACAGACAAAGTGATTGGGTATGAGGGCAATTTATCCGTATTTTTTAGGGTATTGAGCGTGGAGACGGGCCAAGTAATTGCTTCTGCGGTTGTTAGCCCATCGGGTAGCAATACCTTAAACAACCTTGCTTATGACGAGTCCAAACCTACTGACAAAATCTTGAAAACACTGGGCACGGCTATGTCATCTAGTGCTTCAACTCCAGCAGAAGCCATTTCAAGGAGCATGGAGAAGCTGGAAAACAATATCCGAGAGTTCATTGATGATGTATTTCCGTTGGAAATGAAAATTGGCGACATTCAAACAGTGCCAGAAGGAAAAAAGAAGGTTACTGAAGTGTATATCGTTGGTGGGAAATCAACTGGGTTTAATCAGAATGACATACTTACGGTGGTAGCAACACGTACTCGCACGATTGCGGGCGTTGAGTACAAAGACGATGTTCAAATTGGAAAAATAAAAGTAAAGCGAATAGGTATTGATTTGGTTCCATGCAAAATCATCGATAACGAAGAATTCATCATGGAAGAGTGGAAAACCAATCCCGATAAGCTAAAAGTAATATACCGCAAACCCAATTCACTCTTTGGTAATTAGGCTGACCATCCTTATGAAGACCATTATCCTGTCGTACACTTTGTTTGTGCTGCCATCGCTTTTGTTTTGTCAAGAGCCACCTATGGCCATTCGCAACTTTTCATTTATGGTGATACCTTACTTGAACGATGGCGAGATTATCAGTGATAAGTTGCAGAAAAGCCCCGATTTGCGGAACTCCATCACCATCGTGCAAAACGAACTGTTGGGCATGAAACTGAAAACCCTGGACTTTGCAGCCAAGTACCAGAAATTCTTGGTAGACGCCCAAATGCAGGAAAAGTTGAATGATACGAAAGCGGCTTTCTTGGAATTTGCTGCCCCCGATGTTTACGTTGAATTGGATGTGGAACACCTAGTATGCCCTGATGGTACCCACAAGGCCAGGGTGACATTAAAATCGTTTCTGACCAGTTCAGGCGAACTGTTGGCGACCCGTACTGAAGATAGCAACTGCATCGCAAAAGAGGCGGACATGGTACAGTTGGTGAAAAATGCTACCAAGTTTTTCTTGAAGGATTATGTGACCAACCTACAAATGGATTTGGTGAGAATGGTGGAGACGGGGCAACCCATTGATATGAAGATAAATATCAGCAACAATGCTCTTTTCGACCTCCACTCGACGGCAGAAGCCGTGATTGTCGAAGGCCAACCTACAAAAGGTTTAATATCGGAGTTGATATCGGAATGGATGGGCTCGCAACCCAATTTGGTATTGTTCTTTGACCAACGAGGAGGCTCAGACCAGTCCATCATTTTTGATGAAGTTCGGATTCCAATGGTCAACAAGGAAACTTCCAGTTATTATCCGATTGATAGTTTCACAAAGAAGATGCGAGTTTTTATCGAGAGTATTCAGCTTGCCGATGTCGAAGGCTCACCCAAAATAAAGGTGAAACTAAGGCGGATAAACAGTACGGTTTACCTTACACTTGAATAATTGGAAGTTCACGCCGTACCCGAATAATGTGAAAATGCTGACTAATTGATGCCGAGCCCCTTTTTGGCAATGTCCCTCGCAATGGCCACACGTACTATGTCTTCTTTAGGGGTATTGGCAACACTAGGTTCATTGACAGTTCCTTGCCAATGCTTAATTTCTTTGTTTGCGGCAACATCAATCACCCAAGCTTGATAGGATGATTGAATCATGCTTTCTGATTTCAGCATTTCCCTTTGCAGTGTTGGTAAACTTGACTTATCAGTCTTGGATTCTTGGATGGCACCTTGCGATACCATCAGCATATACTTCATATGCACTTGTGCTTGTGCTGAAGCCAAGGCAGTCAAATCACCCTTTGCTACTTTCCTGAAAAATCCCTGCTGGACGAAATCGTCCAAAATAACGGTATAGGAAGCCGTTGAGCCAAGTTGTGCTGCTATTCGTTGGCCAAGCGAGCTGTCATATCCAACTTCATTCGTGGCTATTATTCCTATTTTTTTGTATTCCCCTTTTTTGAACAGTTGTATAGCCTTTCTTGCCTTTGTTTTACTGGGTTTGATGTTGATTGTGTTTGATTCTACCGTTTTCTGGGCAGTTTCGGGTGGTTCGGCAGCAGCTGCGGGTATTTCCTGCTGCTGCCTTTCTTCCCCTTTGATGATGACGATTTTGTCTTCTTTGTAAAAAACAGCATAAGCCGTTATTATTACTCCAATTATCGTGAATACCATTACCGCTTTTTCCAGCGTAGAATGTCGCTTTTCGGGAATTTCATTTGGATTGTTTTCAAAATTATACATGGTCAAAGATTTTCGACAAATATAAAATTGATTGTCAAAATTTGATGCACCAATGTGATAATTGGCCGTGTACACACCGTGCGTCTCTACGTACCCATCAATTCGCCGACGCATCCCCCAAATCCATCAAACCGGACAAATCGGCCTTGCCTTTGATGGCGTCCTTTACCTCGTCGTTTGGGTTTTCGGGCGTTTTCTCTTCCGTGAAGCGGTCGCTGGTGGGCCGCAAGTGACCTTCCTCGAATGCCGTGATGACATGGTAAAGCTCGGCTCCCATTTCATCGCTCTCTATCGCTGGCATGTTTTCAATCATCTCCACCATCACAGCTGCCTCGTTGGGTGGATATTTGGTCATGTAACGTTGTTTTAGGTAGCCAAAGCCTTTTTCCCAATTGCCCTCGTTGGCGAAGATGATGCTGAGGTTGCGGTACACATCGGAATCCCATGACTTGTGCTCAATCCAATTGGCAGCGGAGTACTCAATTGATTTGAGGTAATAGGCTTCTGACTGCTCCGCATCGTGGTAGCCCTCATAAATGGCCAAGGCCTGCTGGCCAAACGCCTGTGCGTCGTATTTGTAAAGGGCCAAATGCTGCTCGTAGGTGGCTATGCATTTCTCAATTTCTCCCAGTTTATTGTAGGTTCTCGCCAAGACCAACCCATATAAATCCCCTTTATATTGCACTTCCTTGATTTCGAGCAACAAATCCAGTGCCCAGGCATACCGATGGGTGTCGTAGTAGTATTTGGCGATGTTCACCCAATCGGTCGTCGACAAAGTACCCCCTTCTTTTCGTTCATAGTCCATGTAGAGCTTTAACCAATGGTCGGCCTGCTCGGTATCGTCACATTCCGCATAGGCAGCCGCCAAGGTCAAATAAGTGGGGTAGGGGAAGGGCTTCCCGCTTTCGATGGACTTCAACAGCCAATGTGCCGCCGCCGCTGGCTTGCTCACCATCATATAATAGATGCCATAGTACTGGTACACGCTCTGAGCGAGCCACCAAGCATCCGCTGGGTCAGGATGGTTCTGTATGATGTGCTCGCCGAGCGCAAATAGTTCTTTTTCTTGGCATTGATAAGCATAAACATGCATGATTTGGTCCTCGTTGGTGAGGGGCTTGCCATTGGCTCGCCATTCGGCCTCATCGGCTTTGGCTTCTGCCACTTGCTTGGCCACGCTTTCTGGGCTGTCGGGTTCACGGTAGTCTTCAAACCAGGATTTGTACGGCATTTTGTGCTATTTGTGTGTGAGAAATTTCGGATAAAAATACACGGGCTTGTGATGTGATGCAAGGGGGAGGGGGGCTGTTGGCTGGGGCGTGCTTTGCTGGCATTGGTGCGTGGATTGTATTTGTGTAGCTTAGGCCCCTGACCCCTAAAGGGGAACCTAACCCATCGTACCCTCGCCAAGCAGCAAATGTGATAATAGTCTATTGAATGACTAATTGAAGTTTTCGCCTTTGGCGAAGATTATTTCTAACGCAAGGACGCTAGGGCGCAAAGACGCTATGATACAGAGGGTGAACAATAAATTCTTTATCATAGCGCCATAGCGCCTTAGCGTCCTTGCGTTAGAAATATTGCGCCGTTTGCGCAATAAGTTTTTAAATGACTATAATTCACGCTGCATAAACCCTTTAAACCCTCTCAACCTCCCACCCCCCCAAATTGCAACGCACAATACAGCCTGCTGGAAAAAACGCAAGGATGCGAGGCCGCTTGCTACATTTGCCCACATGAAAACCACAGCCATTTTCAACCCAATCGAGCGACAAGCACCCGCCAGTCGTGCGCTTGACACCTTTCGCTTGTCATTCCTCCTAGTTTGCCTGTTGGCATTCCAGCCCGGCCTTTTTGCACAAACCTTTACCGCCACCGTGGAACAGCCCGTCCCGGACGACGGCACGCCCATCGCCTTTGAGATAGCGGTGAGTGGCTTGCCCGATGCCATCAACACCGATTTCGGGTTGGTGCAGGTGTGCCTTAACATGAACCACAGCTGGAACAGCGACATGGACGTGCGACTGATAGCGCCCGACGGCACTTCCTTCCTGCTGTTTGCTGGGATTGGCGGCGACGGCGACAACTGGCAGGACTGCTGCCTGCGTGACGATGCGCCCACGTCGGTCGGCACTGCTAGCCCGCCCTACACGGGCGTGTTCAGGCCGATGGGCGCCATGGGCAACGTGAACAACGGGCAAAATCCCAACGGCATTTGGAAAATACTGCTGCTGGACACCTACGTCTTTGCCGATGCGGGCTACTTCAAGGACTGGAGCATCAGCTTTGAAGCGGGAGCGCCGGGGCCGGTGGTGTTCCCGGGCACGCACTTGCCGCTGGTACACATCCTGACGGGCGGCCAAACCATCCCGAACGAGCCGAAAATATTGGCAGACCTCCACATCATCAACAAGGGCAACGGACAGCTGAACACCCTGGCGGACACCGTTTTTGACTACAAAGGAAAAATACTGGTGGAGCTACAAGGCTATACAGGGCCTTGGTACCCCAAGAAAAACTACGACTTTGACTTGGTGGATGATGCTGGGCTGGAAATTGATACCAGCCTGCTCGGACTGCCCGCCGAAAACGACTGGATTCTGAAGGCCGAGTACCTCGACCCCACGCTCATGTCCAATGCGCTGGCCTATATATTCGCCCGGCGCATGGGCCGCTATGCGCCCCGCACGATGTACTGCGAGGTGTTCCTCGACGGCGACTACCTTGGCGTGTACAACCTGACCGAAAAGGTGAAACGGGACAACAACCGGGTGGATATTGCGAAGCTGAACCCTGAAGACGTCGCTGGCGACGAACTCACGGGCGGCTATATCATCGAGATGAACCACAATGGCGCTCCCGGTGCTTGGGACTCGCAGTACCTGCCCATCAACTTCGGCACCTGCAACCTGCCCGTGCAGTACAAGTACGTGGAGCCGAGGAGCAGCGAAATCATGCCCGCCCAAGCCCAGTACATCCGGGCCTATGTGGACAGCTTCGAGCTGAGCCTGCACCAGCCCGACTTCGCCGACCCAGCACTGGGCTACCGCAAATGGGTGGACGAAAGCAGCTTCATTGACTTTATGTTCGTCAACGAATTCAGCACGAACTACGACAGCTACGGGCGCAGCACCTTCCTTTACAAAGAAAAAATCACGGACGGCGGCAAGCTAAAGATTGGCCCGGCTTGGGACTACGACCGGGGCTTCTGCTGCGTGGATGGCTGGGTCTGGGAACTGACGCACACGGGTTGGCCCTTCCCGGATTGGTGGAGCATCATGCACACCGACTCGGCGTTCTTGCAGCAGCGCTATTGCCGCTGGCAGGAGCTGCGCCAGGGCCCGTGGGCGACCACCAACTTCCTGCAAATGGTGGACTCGCTGCACTTGCTGCTGGCCGAACCTGCCGCCCGCAACTTCCTGCGCTGGCCAGAGCTGAACTACGCCGACTTCGACGGCAACGTGGCCGCCCGCAAAAGCCTGATTGCTGCCCGACTGGACTGGATGGACGACCAGATAACGGAGCAAAGCTGCGAGCTGCCCTCGGCTACTACCGCCGTAGCGACTGGCAACTGGTCGCTCTCGCCAAACCCTGCCGCCGACATGGTGCGACTGGAACTGGGCCAAGCCATCGGCCCGTGCCTACTGGAATTCCACGACCTTAACGGCCACCGAATCTTTTCAAAAGAACTGCCCGCTGGCCAACAAAGCCTTACAGTGGAGGTGGGCAAATGGCCGCCCGGCATGTATTGGGCCACCCTCGCCGGGGAGCATGGCCGTTGGGTACGGCGCTTGGTGGTCTTGTAGGTTTGGTTGTCATCTATTGCCGGTATTACTGATTTGGCCTTTGCCAATTATCCACTAATCTAAAAATACATCACAAAATCGGTAGCTTTGCTCATCGGCACTTGTTGCAGAGTTCACCAACTAAAACAGCCATGAATTCAAGCACTTCTACCTTCGTGTTCCAACTTCTCACCGTTCTTTTTTTGACGTTTTCGTTACCGGGCTATGCCGCCATGTCGGTAGTCCCCAACCCGCCAACCTTTCAACAGGCTGTTCAGGCTGACCCGACCGCCTTCAAAGATGTTAAGGTCAAGAAAATAGGCTTCTTCAAGCGCATACGAATGGTATGGGAAGCCAAGAAAGCCAAGATGCGACCGACCAGCGAAGGGGAAAAGGCGAGCACCCTGGCAAAGGCTGCCTTGTTTTTGTTTATTGGCAGTATTGGGCTGAGCCTGCTGCTGAGTGCAGTCTCAACAGCGAGTGCTGTCATCAGCACGATTGCATCATTGGCAATGTTGGCAAGTTTGGTGATTGCACTTATAGTCCTTTTTGGGGATGAAAACCGAAAGTCAAAAGCCATTGCCAAAGCTATTGTAATTGTTTGGGGTGTGATGCTTTTGCTTTCCTTGTTGTTTTTGGTTTTGATAATTACAGCATTTAGTGGGTGGTAGGGCATGGGTATTTTTTACTTAACCCCTGCCTGTTTATCGGTTGAAATGAAAAACTGCTTGGATGTTTCAAACTTGCATACCATGAAATCAGTCACCATTATTAGTCCGTTCAGATTGCTTGTATTGGCGGTTATGCTGTTTTCCGCTTTGACAGGTTACGCAGCATCATCAAGCATCGGAACCTCGCCAACCGTTCAATGTGCCTCACAGGAAGCTCCTATTGCCCTTAAACGGGCCAACGTGAAGCAGCTGTGCTTCTTCCAGCGCATACGGATGGTATGGGAAGCCAAGAAAGCCAAAATGCGACCGACAAGCGAAGGGGAAAAGGCGAGCACCTTGGCCACGATAGGACTGGTTTTTTTCATTGTTGGATTGATAATTTGGTTGCTCTTTTCATTTTCCGGTAGTGCCATCGCAACTATTGTTGGTGCCCCATTGGTTGCAAGCAGCATTGTAATTTCATTGATTGTTTTGTCCAGCGAGGGAAATAAAAAGTCCAAAGGAATTGCAAAAGGAATCCTAATAACTGTTGGAACTGCGATTCTCACCGTACTGTTGGGAGTCGTGGTGTTGACTGCTGCAGCGTAACTGGGTTGATTTTGTGTTCATAATGCCAACAAGCCAGCTAGAGCCGAACTTTCATCAAACAGGTAGGTGTAAAAAATCGGAGCGAGTGACTCTCTAGGTAGCAGCTTGTATTTTGTGAAGCAAATAATTTTTGAAATTAAAAATCTATCGTTACATTGTCGTGTAATTTATTTCGTGGTAAAATAAACTGAACGCCGATGAAAAATTTCCAGCAAAAAGCAATTGAAGAGGACGGTGCAAGAGCAGTAGCTGAAAAGCCGCTTGTCACCGATTACATGACCAGAAAACTCATCACCTTCCACCTCGACACCCCCATCATGGAGGTAGTCAACACCCTGCTGAACAACAAGATTACCGGAGCGCCCGTGCTCAATGAGCAGCGGGACGTCGTGGGCCTGATAGACGACAAGGACTGCTTGAAAGTGCTGTTCGATGGTGCCTACCACAACCTGCCCATCGAAAACCGGACGGTAGCCAACTACATGTCCAACGTCATGCGCACGGTATCCTACACCGCTGACATCTACGAGGTAGCGAACATCGTTCTGACCACAGTGTACAAAAGGCTGCTGGTCGTGGACGAAAAAGGAAAGCTGTTGGGGCAAATCAGCCGACGGGATGTACTTCGGGCCATCCACGACATGGAGGGGTGAGGCGCTTGCCAACCACCATAATTTCAACCTTATGCCAAACGTTTTAAAAATTGCAACTTGAAAACGACCGCATTTTCAGGTTGTAATTTTTTTGCCTGCTGGTTCCAGTCGCTCATTGTAGCCGTTATTCTCACGTCCCCCGATAAGCACCATGTCATGCATTGCAGCGCCCAACACTGTTTGAAAAAACAAGACCAACTCCTATCTTCGCCCAAAAGCAAAACGATTATGAAACCAGCACACCTCGCAACATCTGCCACCTGCATTTTGGCCATGCTTGGCCTCACCAATTGCCAACAAAACAAACCAGCCGATGCCGACCAGGCCGCCACAGCGGACACCACTTGGCAGCAGCCCAGCTTCAAGCTCATCCAAACGGACACTTTTCGGTTCAACAACTTCGTGGACTGCAACATGGCTGAGGCTTGGGTCGGCGATACTTTCCGGATTTTCCCCGGCAAATACGGCGAAGACCCTGTTTGGGGAGCCGCCAAGGAGCTGAAGTTTTCAAGTGGCAAGAACGCCGACGAGGCCTTCAGCAATCCTGCAACGGCCTACGTGGCCCCGAACATGCCGAAGAACGTTCCCGTCAAAACGCCCGGCCTGCATGGGGCAGTCTGGTTCGAGACCATTTACCAAGACCCCAAGGATGCGTCGGGCAAAACCCTCTACGCCATTTACCACAACGAAAACTATCCGGAAACCCTGCCCTTCGACCCCGCCACGGGCGAGGGCTATATTGACAAGGATTGGCCGCTGGGCCTCACCGAGCGCATCACGCCAGCAGCAGTTTGCCGCATCGGGGTGATGAAGTCCACCAACGGCGGCTGGTCGTGGGAGAACAAGGGCCTTTTCATCGAGGACAAGCAGCCCCGCATGATTTTGAAGCCGCACAATACCTCCAAGACCTTTGCGGGCGGTGTCGGCGACCCCTCGGCGGTTGCCGTCGGCGATTACCTCTACCTGTTTTATGGCGAGTACGGCTATCCAGGCGTTTACGATGCCAAGACCTACAATGCCGACACAGAGTGGAGCGGCCAGTGCATCAGCGTGGCCCGCATCGCCATCGCCGACCTCGACGACCCGCAGGGCAAAGCCAAGCGCTGGGACGGCCAAGGCTTCAATGCCCCTTGGGATGGCGTTGGCAAGCCCGTGGCATCGCTGCAAGTGCCCAGGGATGCGGGCGGCGGTCCGGCTTCCTCACCCACGGGCGGCTTCCATTGGGGCCCTTCCGTCAGTTGGAACTCCTACCTCAATTGTTGGGTGATGCTGATGGGCTATGTGGAGGGCCAGTCATGGGTCGGCGACAAGATGTACATTTCCTTCAACCAACACGCCGACCTCGGCACTGACAACCACTCGCAGGACTGGACCAAGCCGCAATTGCTGCTCCAAAAGCCGGGGCATGTGATGTGGTACCCATCCCTGCAGCCGTTGAACACCCCCGAAGACGTGCAGGAAAAACGAACCAGCCTCCGCCTTGGCAAGCAAGCCCGTTTGTTCTTCAAGTATTCCGATTTGGGCAAATACTGCTCGGAGTACATCGTGGAGTTTGAAAAGTGAGGTGTTGTTAGGGGCAAAGGGTAGCAAATTAAGCTGGGCAGGCGGGTCTTTACTTACACTTGAAGAGCGGTCGAAGTCAGGCAGTGACTTCTTCACCGCCTGACTTTTATTTCTTTCCATTGAACTGGAAAAGAACGCCGAGCGGGCAAAGAGACAAGGGGCACAGTTGGAGATGGTTTCGATGGGGTGATGCCGGCAAATACTGAAAACTAAAGAACGATGAATCTACCAAATGCTGAAAATGCCTTTGTTGCTGACGAGAAAATTTACGGCTACTGCCTTTCTGAAGAACATATCGAAGGTAGGCACAAAGCAAATGTGTTTCGGTCAGTGCTTGGCATGACTGCCGAGGATGGAGCAGAATTAATATCTGCCATCTTAGCGGCGGTTCTCACAAATGAAGCAGTTTTTGAAAAATCCATTAATTTTGGGGAGATGTGGCGGGTTGATTTCCCGTACATCCGAAATAAAAGAGAAGTCATCATTAGGACGGCTTGGATTATCCTAAATGAAGAAGATTTCCCTCGATTAGTCAGTTGTTTTATCCTGTAAATCAGTGCTTTATGAAAAATGAAATCCAATTGCTTGATGTGGTGGTACTCAAAGAACCTCTATTAAACGAGCGCCTCCAGCAAGGCAGCATCGGCACGGTCGTTGAGGTTTTTGACACAGAAAACTTTCTGGTGGAGTTTGCTGACCATCGTGGCGTGGCTTATGCCATCGTGCCTTTGAAGGCGGAACAGCTTATGAAGGTTCATTCGGAACCTATTCCTGCGTGAGCCTGGCTATCAAGGTAGGATTGGGTACGATAGCCAAAGACTCCCTGGCTATCAAGGTAGGATTGGGTACGATAGCCAGAGACTCCCTGGCT
>CAYTZS010000154.1:0-12634 GCA_964442355.1 uncultured Saprospiraceae bacterium
CATGTCCTGAAGGAGATTGGAAAACTAGTAATTCAGAATTTGGGGAAAGATAGCCAACTTCTCAATTTTCTAATTTCGTTAAACGACGAAGGCTATTCTTAAAGCAGGTTTAAGAAAAGCCTTCGAGATGGAACAGCGAAAAGGTTGAATGGAAAATTACTTCTTCTCGAAGAACTCCTTCACCTTGTCTTTGTGAATCATCAATTCTTTGTAAGTGTACTTACCTGTCTTAGGGTCCTTGACACTCTTAACGACTTTCACGAAATCACGCCCGGAACCTACGTTGGCGGCACGTTGGGCAACTTTTGCGTTCTTTGATACTTTTGCCATGACTTACGGAATTGAAAATTATAATTTTGATTTCTTTACTACCCAAGAACAATACCATGCTCCAAAAAGATTATTTAATCTCCCGGTGAATAGTGATTTTCTTCAAAAATGGGTTGTATTTCTTCAGTTCGAGGCGGTCAGGTGTGTTCTTGCGGTTTTTCTCCGTGACATAACGAGAGATACCTGGCACATCCATTTTCCGTTGCTCGGTGCATTCGAGTGTGATCAGAATGCGGTTTCCTTTGCTTTTCTTAGCCATTTTATTTCAGTTGTGCTGTATTAGATTCAATGCTGATTCAGCAGGAGGTTGATTGAAGGGTGATGTCTTGTGCAAAACCCCTTGCTTGCTGTTTTTTCAAGTAGGCTGTTAGGCCGTGCTTGCTGATGCTCCGAAGGGCAGTGTTAGACACTTTCAAAACAATCCACTCGCCTGTTTCTGGAACGAAAAAACGTTTCTTGAACAAGTTTGGCAAAAAGCGGCGACGCGTCTTGCGGTTTGAGTGCGATACTTTGTTGCCAGATACCGGCCTCTTTCCTGTTAGTTGACAAACTCTCGACATAACTTAAAATTGATTTCTGATGGGGCTAGCCCCATAATGATTGCTGTTTCCAATTTGATGCCACGAAGCGCTTTTGTGCCACATGCCGAAATGTGAAATTCGCAATCGCATTTGTAGTGACTCCGAGAGGACTCGAACCTCTAACCTTCTGATCCGTAGTCAGATGCTCTATCCAATTGAGCCACGGAGCCGTATTGAACGAAGCACTCAACAACTTTTCATTGAAAAGAAGTTCTTCCAGTGCTCGTTTTTCCAAAATTTCAAAGCCTCTGAAAACTACTTTTTCGGAAGCGGATGCAAAAGTAGCGCTTTCAAGGATAAAGAAAAATTTTTTAGCGAAAAATCTTCTCAAATGTTTCAAGTCAAGTTCAAAGCTTCACAAACTTCACAGAAATTTTTCTTGTGAGGTCAAAAAGGTTCACCACATACACCCCTACTGCCCAATCTGCAACATCAATCTCAATGGACTGTGGCTGAAAAGGTTCAGGAGTAGCTGCCTGTTCGAAGAGCATTTCCTGTCCTAGCATGTTGTACACCCTAATTTTCACGCCCTTAAAGTCAACGTTGCCGTAATCAATGTAAATTTTGTCACTAGCTGGATTGGGCGTCACCCTTATCAGGTCTTTTTTGCCTAGGTAAACTTCTTTGAAATTGCCCGCTGCCAGCTCAGGTTCCCTTGCTATGCAATAGGCATGCAGGTACTTCATCGCCTCGTAAACATTCAATCGGCCACCAGTTGCCGTCTCGTCTGCTAGGCTGGGCACAGCGTCGGTGTTCAGCAAAACGGCCTGTCGCATAAGTTTTGCAGCCTCGGCAGGATTTGTCAGCGCAAGTGAATCAATCGATGAGCATGGCACACTGTAAAGCAATGCAATAGAACCTGACACATGCGGGCAAGCCGAGGATGTGCCGCTGAAATCATTGCGATAAGTACCATTGGTGCTGGCTGTGGAGGTGCTTTGTCCGGGCGCACCAAGGTCAATGTGCGTGGCGCCCCAAGCCGAACCCGGTGCCCGGTCGTCATCCTCGTCCGTGTTGGTGACAGCGATGAGGTACTCGCTGGGGCAACTGGTGGGGATATCGCCTACCTCGTCCACGTCCCAGTCCTCGTTGGCAGTGGCGGCGACACTCAGGACGCCCACTTCGCCGAGAGGGTCGTACATGGCGCCCCAACCCGGCTGCTCCTCGCAGCGAACCCCGTCGATGCCGAAAGAACCGTTCGTGACTACCACGAAAGCACCTTGTTCCCCGTTTGTTTGGTTGTAGCGCTCCCGCAAATCCAGCACGTAATTAAAAGCGGCCACCACCTCGTCGGCGTACTCGATGGCGAGTGGTATCATTTTAACATTCCAGTTGACGCCTGCCGTGCCAACGCCATTGTTGCCAAGTGCGCCAATTATGCCACTCACCCCGGTGCCATGCCTTTCGATGGGCAGAATCGGAGAATTCTGTCGGAAGTTCCAGCCTCTCACATCGTCCACGTAACCGTTTCCTTCATTGTCGATACCATCGTTGGGGATTTCGCCGAGATTTTGCCAGATGTTTTGCAGCAGGTCTGGGTGTGTAATCTCGAATCCTTTGTCAAGCACGGCCACCACGATTTCATGGCCATTGAAGGTCTGGCCACCCGTCGTTACCTCCCAAACCAGCGGTGCACCAATTCTTTCCATGTCCCACTGCTCGCCAAAAAGCTCGTCGTTTGGGGTGTTTTGGCGGAATTTGACGGCAACGTTCCAAGAGGCTGACTGCACTTCTGGGCTGTTTTTCACAAAATCGAAAAATGCATCTCGGTCAATTATTTGCGAAGCGCCCAACAAGAAAATCCGTTGGCGCTCGGCCAATGTTTTTGCAATGTTCATCTGCTTCGCAAAGCGGCAAGTGGCGTTGAGGTTGTTGATAAATTCAGGCGCTGTGTAGCCGGCATGGAGCTGGACGATGAGCTGGTCCTGCTTTTTTGTGGGTTCAAATGCTTGCGGAGCGGCTTCAACTGCAGCGCTAACTTGTGAGAAAGCGGAACCCCCGCCAAAAGCCAAAAAGAGAACGAAAGTAAATACCTGTTTCATAACTTCATTTTTTTAGCGCTTCAGTGATTTCATTGCGCAAATTAGCGAGATATGGCGCAGCCAACAACATTCTGCTGCCGTACCACGAGAGCATTTCACCGTCAACCAGTTTAACGATTGCCGTCTGACAAAGTTCTTGAATTTCGGCGACATGCTGCTGCTTGAACGGATAAGGTTCCGAAGAAAGCATGATGACCGCTGGAGCAGTTTCGGCAAGCTCCTCCAACGTGATTTCGGGATAGCGTGTTTTCCCTCCCAGCGAATTTATAAATCCAGCTTGCGCCAATATGTGGTGGATGAATGTGTCACTGCCAACTGCCATCCAAGGTCTGCGCCAAATGAGGTAAGCAACTGGGATTTTTAGTGTAGAATTGGCGGATACAGCATGGAATGCGGTGCGAATGGCACTTGTCAAATCCAGGGCGCTAGCCAACTTTCCAGCGATTTCCCCCAAAGATTTTATCATGTCCAGCGCATCTTCGAGGGTCGAGATGTCGCTCATCCAGACTGGATATTGCTGCCGCAACTGCTCGATTTGCTGGCGGTCATTTTCCTCCTTGTTGCCGATGATGAGGTCCGGCTTCAGCGCCACAATTTTTTCAAAATCCACCTGTTTCGTCCCTCCGATGCGAGGCTTGGTGCGCCATTTTTCATACGGATGAACGCAGAACTTGGTCAACCCGACCACCGCTTCATCGAGGCCGAGATGGAACAGCAGCTCCGTCTGCGATGGCACCAGCGAGATGATGCGGCGAGGCGGGCTGGGTAGGTGGATGGTCTGGCCGATTTGGTCGGTGAAAGTCATGGGAACGCTGTGTGTGCCTATTTTTTCGGTAAACGTATCAGCGCACCTTTATAAATAGGTGGCAATAAGTTGCAATTGTCGCCACGAAGTTAGCACACAGTCAACGGAAGTTCACAAAACAACGCCCAGCTACTTACCTTCGCCGCATGAAAATTCACCGAACACTCGTCGAGGCAGTAGCTTTTGGCCTAGAGGAAACCTTCAAAGAAGGCTGGTACGCCGACAAAGTCATCGAGCGCCTGCTCAAGACTGACCCCCGATGGGGCAGCCGTGACCGTGCCTTCATCGCCGAAAATACCTATGAAATGGTGCGTTGGTGGCGGTTGGTGAATGCGTTGGACGGCAGGAACTGGGCGAACGACGATGGGCTACAGCTGAAATATGCGGACGTAATTCGGCTCGTTGGGGTGAACCTATTGCTGAAAAACCTGAACTCTCCAACCTACGGTTTCGAGTTGCCTGACTGGCCAGAGTTTGCTGGACTGAACCCCAAGGACATCTTGGAGCGCCGCAACGCCTTGGCTGCCGACCGAAGAACTACGCAGTCCGTACCCAACTGGCTCGATGAACTAGGCGTCGCAGAACTCGGTGATGCTTGGAATGCCGAGCTGACGGCGTTGAACTTTCCAGCGGCAGTGGTGGTGAGGGCCAACACGCTGAAAACCAACAAGTTGGAGCTGAAAAAAAAGCTCGCAGAAGAGGGTTGGGAAACCAAAGAAACCCCGCTTGCAGACGATGCACTGGTGCTGAATCGTCGGGGCAACATCTTCCAAAGCCAACTTTTCCTGCAAGGATTTTTTGAGGTGCAAGACGCTGGGTCGCAGTGCATCGCCAAGTTTTTGAACGTATCGCCGGGGATGCGGGTGGTGGACGCCTGCGCTGGTGCTGGGGGCAAATCGCTGCACCTCGCTGCGCTGATGCAAAACCGGGGCAGCATCATCTCCCTCGACACGGAGGCTTGGAAGCTGGAGGAGCTGCGCAAACGGGCCCGCCGAAATGGGGCGCACATCATTCAGGGGCGCCCAATCGAGTCGTCGAAGACCATCAAGCGGCTACACGGTACTGCCGATAGGCTGCTGCTCGATGTGCCGTGCTCTGGCCTCGGCACACTGCGGCGCAACCCCGACGCAAAATGGAAATTGTCATTGGAATTCATTGACAAAGTGCGAGTTACACAGGCTGAAATATTGCGGAGCTACTCAAAAATTATTCGGCCCGGTGGGCAGTTGGTGTATGCTACGTGCAGCATTTTGCCCTCCGAAAACGAGGGCCAAGTGGAGCGGTTTTTGGCCGAAAACACCGAATTTGAACTCCTCGAGCAGCAGAAAATCTCGCCAGCAGTGCATGGCTTCGATGGTTTTTTTATGGCAAGACTGGCTAGAAAGTGAGCCAATGAGTACGGTTATGCTAACGCTCACCCGCTCACCTGACCAAAGCATCCAAGTAAACTTGCACAAACTCATCCACCCGCTTCCGACGGTACTGCATGATAAACCTGGGGTGGGGTAGGGGGATAATTTTTCCAAAAAAGCCCTCCTGCTCGTTGAATTTTGAAAGGAACTTGAAGTTTTGCCCCTCTCCGAGACAGAAGCAAATTTCAGCGTTCATGCCCAAGCCCAAAAGCCCCCGCAAATGGTGGCGAATCAGGGGCAACATGGCCTCCTGTAGCGGTTTTTCATCGTAGTAGTTGTAATTCACGCCATTTTTTACAAAGCCAAACGGCACGACGGAATTGACAAAAAACTGTGCATAAAATGCTTCCACACCGCCGTAGGCGTGTACCACTTTGTAGATAAATTGGGCGGAGAGTTCTTCCTTTTTTTCAAAGCTGTTTTCTATGCTGCACTCGGTTTGCAGCCGAACGGGGTCAGTGAAGGCCACGTTGGTCACACCCGCCCCAAACCTTCCGGGGTTTATGCCCAAAATAAGCGTCCGGGAGCGCTCATCGGCGTAGTATTTTTCCAAAAAGGCCCCAAACACACGCCCAGTTTCTGGCAGGTTGGCCAATGGCAGTAGCCACTCAACTTCGGGTGGTAGTGGTGGCAGATGTTCGTGCAGGTCAGTGAAGTGGGTTCGCAGTCGGTCGGCGGTGGTATTCATGCAGTGTTTTTGGCGAAGGTAAAACGGTTCTGGGTTTTAGGTTCTAGGTTTTGGTGTGTACCCCAAACCTGCACCCTCCGTCCATTAATTCCGGCCAATCGTCTGGTTGGTGTAATCGCAAACAGGAAAATTTTACCTTTGCGGGCATTTTAAGCGGCAAGGCAAAAGCGGTGGGCGTCATGAAGACTTCTACTCAAAGCTCGAACCTAACAGTCGCTAGCAAAAACAACATTAATGGACAGAAATACGGTTATTGGATTTGTCTTGATATTCGGCCTTTTGGTGACCATGCAATTGGTCATTGGGCCGGAGCAAAAGAAATTGAAAGAGGCCAATGAGGCTCGCTTGGACTCCATTCGGCAGGTGGAACAGCTCCGTGCTGACAGCCTAGCCAAGCTGCAAACATTGCCAGTAGGCACTGACACAGTTGCCTTTGATTCGGCGAGGGTAGGGCAGTTGGCTGGCCAGTTTGGGGCTTTTGCTCAGGCAGCCATCGGTACCGAAAAAGTGGAGGTGCTGGAAAATGACGTGATGCGTGTCCTTTTCACCAACAAAGGTGGCCGCATCAAAGAGGTCGAGCTAAAGAAGCACTTCAAAGTGCAGTTGGACTCCAACCACAAGGAGGTGAAGCTCCCGCTGAAGATGATGGAAGATGAGAAAAACAAGTTCGATTACCTGTTGCCAGTGGCAGGCGCTGCTGGTGGTCAGGTCAACTCGGCCAACTTGTTTTTTCAAGCTGCCAAGCAAGGCGAAAATACCATCGCTTTCTCCGCAAAGGGCGCAAATGGTCTGGCTTTCGAGCAGGTTTACTCCCTCCAACCCGGCAGCTACGAAGTGAAGTACGAGCTGCGCCAAGCAGGCTTGAGTGCGGGTACGCCTATCCGCCTGCAATGGGTGGACTACCTCGACCGCCTCGAACAAAACTTCAAGTACGAGGTCAACTACTCCACCGTTTACTACAAGCCAGCCGACGACGACTACGATTATTGTTCCTGCACGAGCGCTGACGAAGTTGACAAATCAAAGGACAAACTCAAGTGGGTGGCGCACTCCAACCAGTTTTTTGCCAGTGTGCTTTTGGCTAAGGACGCTCCCTTCAGCGGTGCCAGTATGAGCACAGAGCTGGTCGGGGAAGAAAGTAACGACCTGAAAAAAGTTAGCTCAGAACTGACTTTGCCAGCCGATGCGCAATCGTTTGCCATGCAGTTTTACTTAGGGCCAAAAGACTTCGAGACACTGCGGGCTTATGGCTCCAACGTGGAGGACATCATCCCGTTTGGCCAGAGCATCATGGGCACGTTCAACCGCTGGGTTATCCGCCCGCTCTTCAACGGGCTGATGGGATTGGTCGGTTCACAAGGCATCGTCATCCTGCTGCTCACGTTCATCGTGAAGCTGCTGCTCTACCCACTAACCTACAAAATGCTCCACTCGCAAGCGAAAATGTCGGCACTGAAGCCACAGTTGTCGGGCATTCGGGAGAAGTTCAAGGACGACCCCACCAACTTGCAGATGGAGACGATGAAGATTTACCGGGAATTTGGCGTAAACCCACTCGGTGGCTGCTTCCCCATCGTGCTGCAAATGCCCGTGTGGTTGGCGCTGTACCGATTCTTCCCAGCCAGCATCGAGTTCCGGCAGGCCGACTTCCTCTGGGCCACCGACCTTTCCAGCTTCGATGCCGCCTTCTGGTTGCCGTTTGAAATACCGTTTTATGGCCAACACGTCAGCTTGTTCACGCTGTTGTGGGTGATTACAACCATCATGTACACCTACTACAATATGCAGAACATGGACATGGGCAACATGGGAGGTGCCAATGCCCAGATGATGAAGTGGATGCAGTACCTGATGCCGGTATTTTTCCTGTTCTTTTTCAACAATTTCGCTTCCGGTCTGACCTGCTACCTTGTGTTCAGCAACGTCTTAAACATTGCGCAGACGCTCATCACGAAGCATTGGATAATTGACCACGAAAAGATAAAAGTGAAGTTGGAGGAGAATCGAAACAAGCCCAAAAAGAAGGGCGGCTTCCAGTCACGCCTCGAAGAAGCCATGAAGCAGCAGCAGTCAATTGCTGCCCAGCGTGATGCCGCTTCCAAAAAGAAGAAATAACTTGAGGCGCTGCAAATTGCGAGCGATGAGCCGTTTCGTTTTATCGCTCGCAATTCGCAGCTGAAAATTTACAGAAACATGAAACTCCAACCATTGCTCGCCATCGGTATTTTGGCCGTTTCGTTACTTGTCGCCTGCCACCGCAAGACGGCTTCTACGCCAACGCCGCCTGCCACTCCCACGCCAACGGAAAAACCCTCCGACAAGCCTACCGAGCCAAAGCCTGAAGCTTACCAAGTCGTTGGGTATCAAAAAACGGCTTGCTTCGGGAAATGCCCGGTTTATCAGGTGAAGTTCTATTCGGACGGCAAGGTGACTTGGTACGGCCAACTGAACGTGGAGCGGAAGGGATGGCACGAGACCGTTGTGAGCAAAGAGGTTTTGAAGGAAATCCGTGACAAGGCCCACGCCGCCAATTTCTGGGATTTTGCAGCAGCTTACCCGCAGGGCCAAAAGGTTGCCGACTTGCCCAGCACCGTCACCTTCATTCGGGCGGGCGACATGGAAAAAATCGTCATCAACACCCACCAAGCCCCCGTAGAACTGGAGGCTTTTGAAGATTACTTGGAGGGCCTCATCAACAAATTGGACTGGCGGGCTACCCCCGGAAAATAAGTTTTTCGTTCGAGCATTTAAATTGCTGGCTTGTTACCGAATAATTACCATATTTGGACTTGCAATTTTTGGTTGCATCATTGCGCACCTACTTCATTCACTCAGACCAAGAAAGATTTATTTGCCCTGATTCGCTTGCACTGAACTATCGGCGCAAGTGCATGTTTTAGGTAGGTATTCAAAAATTGAAAAATGCTAGTCAAGTACCGACTCAAAAAGCTTTATGTCAAGCACGGGAAGAAAGCGTTGATAATCTTCCTTGTCTATTTCGTGACGAAATGGACGCTCACCATCGTGTTCGGTGCCAAAATCGTTGCTGCCATCAACAACTGGTTCAGTTGAGACGTTGGCATTACCCCGTAATTATAAGTCTGTAAATCAACCAATTGCGAGCATCACGGCTGCTGCGAGTGCCTCCTCTGAAGGGGTTTTGGCCACGACCACGCCCATGATGCCGAGGTCGGCCAGTGCTTTGGCTGTTGTGTTGCCAATGGCTACGACGTGCTCACCTTGCCATGTTTTTTTGGCAAAAAAAGCCTGCACGTTGAGGGGGCTGGTGAAGGTCAGCACATCGAATTTGGGCAGCTCGAAATCGGTGCGAGGGGTGTTCTCGTACACCACGAGGTCCAACACGGTGTACTGTTCCCCAAGACACGACTGTACCGACTTCCGGCTGTCGCTGGCCCTCGGGAAAAGCACCGTTTGGCCTTTTGCAGCGCCCATGAAGTACCAGGCCGTGCGGTCGGGGTCGCCATCACCAACGAACTGTGGCGGATGGCCGAGCGCCGTGAGCACCGCTGCTGTGCCAGGGCCAAGAGCTGCTAGTTTCAGTTTGGACAGTGTTTCGGACGAGACATTTTCGACGAAAAAACGGGCAGCGTTTTGGCTGTAAAAAAAAGCCCAGTCGGCAGGTGGTGGGTTACCGAAAGGAACTGCTCGAAGGCTCACAAGTGACTCACCATGAACAACCAATCCATTGGTTGTCAGTGTTTTGTAAAAAACGCTGTCGTCTTCCAATTGCCGTGAAATGAAAATTTTTTTCATAAAAAATTGCCGCAAAAAATCGGCTGCCTGGTGTGGGGGTTTGTGAAACTGGCAGCATCGTAAATTGGAAAACCTGCCATCGGCAAGGGGTTTTGATTATTTTTGCAGGCCAAAACTAGGATAGGTATCGAACACACTGCTAAAATATTGGCGACAATCAGCGAAAAGCGTAGCGGCTTACATTAAATGAACGGAGCAACACTGGAAATCGGCAAGGAGCGGGGCATGACGACCTCCTTCCCCAAGCATTTGGCATACCTATCGAGGGTTTACCTGTTGGGCATCATCTGTTTCACTTTTTTTCGCCTCATCCTGCTGTTGCAGGAATTCCACCAACTCCATTTCATCCCTACCGAACAAGGCATCGTGCTGGCCCTGAAAGCATTCCTGATGGGCTTCCGTTTCGACACGGTGGTGATGGGGTACATCCTGACCCTGCCATTTCTGCTGCTGGCAGCCGATGCATTCACTGGCCTCAACAGCCGTCTAGTCTATCGCCTGGCCTCCGGGCTGGTGACGCTCGGCGTCGGGGTGGCGCTTTTCATCTGCGCTGCCGACCTGCCGTTTTTCCACCATTTTTACACGAGGGTGAGCACTTCCATCTTTATTTCGGCGGACAAGGGCGGCAACAACGACATGCTGGGCGGCATGATTTTGCAGGAATGGCGCTACATCTGGCCGTTTTTCCCATTTGCGCTGTCCACTTGGTTTGTGTTCAAATGGAACAAGCAACTGATGCGCAACATCCTTTTCAGGGTGGAAACGAACCCCACTTCCGTTGTGCTGAAATGGTTCTTGGTGTTCGGGGCGCTGATCGTTTTTGGTATTTGGGGCAGGTTTTCGCTCCAGTCGCACTTGGCTGCCAGTGCTGCCTACTCCTCCGACTACGGGTTCATCAACATGCTGGGCCTGAACCCCGCCTATACGTTTACCCAAAGCTTTGTGAACTCCAAAACAGACGCCAAGCACGTGCGGCTCATGGGTGCTGGTGAGGCTGTGCGCAACGTGCAGGGATACCTCCAAATACCCGCTGCTCAGGAATACGACTCGCCCATTGCTCGGCAGGTTATCTGTGCAGATACCAACAACAACAAGCCCAACGTGGTGCTGGTCATGATGGAGAGCATGAGCGCCCGCAAGATGGGACGCTACGGCAACCCCAACAACCTGACGCCATTCATGGACAGCTTGGCCATGCAGGCCCTGACGTTCGACAGCATTTTTACCTCTGGCATACACACGTTTGCGGGCGTGTACTCCACGCTGTTTTCGCAGCATGTGGTGAAGCGCAAACACCCGCTGCAAAAAGTGGAGCCGATGTCCGGCATCGCCACCACGCTGAAGTCGCATGGCTACTCCACCATCTATTTTACCACCCACGACAAGGGCTTCGACAACGTGGCGCCCTTCCTGCTGTCCAACGACTACGACCGCATCGTGAGCAAGGACGATTACCCGCCAGACCGGGTACTGAGTGCCCTCGGCGTGCCTGACGACTACCTCTACGAACATGCGGTGGGCGACCTCGACGGCTTGCACCAGCAGGGCAAACCCTTCTTTGCGGCCATCATGACGGGTAGCGACCACGGGCCTTTCGTCATCCCAAATTACTTCAAGCCCCGCCATGAGGAGGCCACGCTCGGCATCGTGGAGTACGTGGACTGGTCGGTGCAGAAGTTCCTGCACATGGCCTCCCAGAAACCGTGGTTCGACAACACCATCTTCGTGTTTGTGGCCGACCACGGCTCTTCGCTCGACAAGCGCTACGATATGCCGCTCAGCTACCTACACTCGCCGCTTATTTTTTACGCTCCGCAACTGCTCGGCGAGCCACGCAGTTTGCCTAATTTGGGCAGCCAAGTGGACGTGTTCCCGACCATCATGGGCATGCTCCAACTGCCCTACGTCAACAACACCTTCGGCATTGACCTGTTGCGGGAGCAGCGCCCCTTCGCCTGCTCGTATGCCGACGACAAATTCGCTGTGCTCAACACCGAGTACATGTACGTGGCCCGTGAAAACGGCGTCACCAGCCTCTACCACTACCGTACCGGGGACGTGAAGGACTACTCCAAGTCCTTGCCTCAACTCACCCAGCAAATGAAGACTTACGGGGAGAGCGTCTTCCAAGCTACCGAATGGCTGCGCCACAACGGGAAAATGTGTGAGCAGGAGATGGTGGAAATGGGGGAGTAGTGATTAGTGAATAGTGATTAGTGATTTGAGGCTTCTCGCTCCTTATTTGCCTTGTCGTTTTTTTGCCAAAAATCATTCAAAGATTGCAAACTCCTACGTCACGGGTAGAAGCTCCTACGCCGGAGGTACAAACCCCTACTTCAATACTAGAAGCTCCTACGTCACAGGTACAAGCTCCTACTTCAGTACTAGAAACCCCTACGTCACGGGTAGAAACTCCTACTCCAGCGGTACAAGCTGCTACTTCACAAGCATAAGCGCTTAGTAAAAAGGCAGAAGCGCTTAGTAAAGAACTGCAAGCTATTGCTTCAAAAGTACATCAAAAATACACAAAAGCGACATTATTTGATTTAACTGGTTGATAATCAATTGATTGTCAATAATCAAAAAAAGCGCCCTGACTTTGCACCGTTTTGGGCACCAAAGCGAAAGGGTAGGGCACAAAAAGGCCCGGTTGGGTGCTACATCAACGATATGGGAACTGATTCCACCATCAAAATAAAGCCAAAGGCTGTCTTCAAAAAGATTCACGAGAACTTGGATGCACTGAGGAGCGTGGATTATTCGCAACTCACCCAAGAAGAAAAGGATGAGATGCGGAAGGAACTGCTGGAAGTGAGGGAGTTGGCTTTAAGTATCAAAAAGCGGATGGAGGAATGAGTGGCTTGGCCTACGCATGTCGGGGGCAGCATTTGTAGCATGACCTTTTACCATCGTGTTGATTTTTAGCTGTGCAATGAGCATTAATCACTAACCCGCCTACAGCCAGTTTAGAACTCCGTTCAACCCGCCCAAGCCTATCCACC
>CAYTZS010000155.1:0-12593 GCA_964442355.1 uncultured Saprospiraceae bacterium
ACGTCAAACCGCATAGCCTACTCACTGATTTCGACATCGAACTGATTCGGGCAGGAAAGCACTTCCGTTTGTATAACAAATTGGGCAGCCACCCACTCCAACTGGAGGGCGAATGGGGTACTTTTTTCGCTGTTTGGGCGCCCAGTGCATTGGAGGTTTCCGTTGTTGGCAATTTCAATTTTTGGAACGAAAAATCGCACAAACTCTTCCTGCGCCCTGATGGCACAGGCATTTGGGAGGGCTGGATTCCCGATATTGGCAAGGGCACATTGTATAAATACAGCATCAAAAGCCGTGACAAGCGCCGACTCACCAAGGGCGACCCGTTCGCCCGATTTTGGGAGGTACCGCCCAATACAGCTTCCATCGTTTGGGACCCTTTTTACGAATGGAAGGACGAGGCATGGTTGAAGCAGCGTGCCGAAAATGCAGGCAAGCCACAGCCCTACTCTGTTTATGAGGTTCATTTGGGCAGTTGGAAGAAGAAAGCGGGGGGCTTCAATTCATTCAGCTACTTGGAGCTTATTGACGAAATGGTGCCCTACGTTAAGGAAATGGGCTTCACGCATGTCGAATTTTTGCCAGTGATGGAGCACCCGTACTTCCCATCTTGGGGCTATCAAATCACGGGCTACTTTGCAACTACAAGCCGCTTTGGCTTCCCTGAAGATTTCATGGCGTTGGTGGACGCCTTTCACCAAGCAGGTATCGGCGTCATCTTGGACTGGGTGCCGTCGCACTTCCCTTACGATGCACATGGCCTTGCCGACTTTGACGGTACGCACCTGTACGACCACGCTGACCCCCGCAAGGGCTTTCATCCCGACTGGAAAAGCGCTGTGTTCAATTACGGCCGTTGGGAGGTACGCAGTTTTTTGATTTCAAATGCCCTGTTCTGGCTTGAACAGTTCCATATTGATGGCCTTCGTGTTGACGCAGTGGCCTCGATGCTCTATCTCGACTACTCCCGAAAGGAAGGTGAGTGGATTCCCAACCAATACGGCGGCCGGGAAAACTTGGAAGCGGTTTCGTTTTTGAAGGAGTTCAACGAAATGGCGCACCGTGACCACCCAGACGTCATCACCATCGCTGAGGAAAGCACCGCATGGCCCGCCGTAAGTCGTAAAGTGGATGAAGGCGGTTTAGGTTTTGACCAAAAATGGATGATGGGTTGGATGCACGATACGCTCAAGTACATGCAGCTTGACCCGCTTTTCCGCAAAGACCACCACCACGAACTGACGTTCAGCCTGATTTACGCTTTCAGCGAAAATTTCATGTTGCCGCTCTCGCACGACGAGGTGGTACATGGCAAAGGCCCGCTGATTGACAAAATGCCTGGTGGCGAGTGGATGCGTTTCGCTGGACTTCGGGCGATGTTCGGGTACATGTGGACACACCCCGGCACTCACCTGCTTTTCATGGGCGGCGAGTTCGGTCAGACAAGCGAATGGAACATCGAGCGTGGCTTGGTTTGGGACCTGCTTGAATACGACTACCACAAGGGCGTACAGGCTTGGGTGCGTGATCTCAACCATTTTTACAAGGAGTCAAAGGCGCTCTACGAAAAGCAGTTCGACCCCAGCGGCTTTGAGTGGATCGAGCACGCTGACTGGCAAAACAGCGTCATCACCTACCAGCGCCAAGGCGAAAGCCCAGACGATGTGGTCGTAGTCGCTTGCAACTTCACGCCCGTGGTGCGGGAGGGCTACAGTTTTGGCGTACCAAAAAATGGTAGTTGGGTGGAGGTACTGAACAGCGACGACAAAAAGTACGGTGGCGAGGGCATTGTTAACGCCAAGCCTATCAAAGCTAAGAAAGAGGAGAAGCATGGCCGGAAATACAGCGTCGAAGTGACAATGCCACCGTTGGGAGTGGTAGTGTTTGCGCCACAAAAAGTCAAATCAAAGAAAGCTTAAGTGAAAGAAAATCAAGCCCATCGTTCCGGTTTCGTCAACATCATCGGTCGCCCAAACGTCGGCAAAAGTACGCTGATGAACACCCTCGTGGGCGAGCGGATGAGCATCATCACCTCCAAGCCACAGACGACACGACACCGTATCATCGGCATCGTGAGTGGCGACGATTTCCAGATGGTGTTCTCGGATACACCCGGCATCATCAAAGACCCAAAGTACAAGATGCAGGAGGCGATGAACCGTTTCGCCCACTCGGCTTTTGAGGATGCTGATTTGCTCCTTTTCATCACCGATATTTATGAAAAATACGAGGACAACGACCCTGTCCTTCAACAGTTGAAGGACAGCGAAGTCCCCAAGTTTTTCATCATCAACAAAATAGACCAAGCCAAGGCCGAAATGGTTGAAGAAATTAAGCAATGGTGGACAGAGAGGATTGAATTTCAAGCGGTTATCCCAATTTCCGCATTGCAGAAAACCAACACGGACCAGATGCTCGAAAGCATCAAGCAGGCATTACCCGAAGGGCCAGAATACTACCCAAAAGACCAATTGACCGACAGACCAGAGCGATTTTTCGTAAGTGAAATTATCCGGGAAAAAATCCTGGAGCAGTACAAGCAGGAAATCCCGTATTCAACCGAGGTGGTCGTCGAGCGTTTCAAAGAAACCACTACCACCAAAGGTGAAGCAATGGTGGAAATCATGGCACATATTTACGTGTCTCGTGAAACCCAGAAGATGATAATTTTGGGCAAAAACGGGTCATCCATCAAACAACTCGGCACCGAAGCCCGCAAGTCCATCGAGACATGGCTGGAAAGCAAGGTATTCCTCGACCTCCATGTAAAAGTCCGTGACAATTGGCGGGACGACGAACGAATGTTGAAGCATTTTGGATACGAAAATTAATGGAGAATGGAGAATTGAAAATGGATTATCACTACCCCGCTTTCAATTCTCCATTCTCCATTCTCAATTACTTGAATGGGAAACATAGTAGCAATAGTAGGCCGACCAAACGTCGGCAAATCAACCATTTTCAACCGTTTGGTTGGTGGCAGGGAAGCCATCGTTGACGACATCAGTGGGGTGACCCGTGACCGTCATTATGGCACTTGCGAATGGAATGGGAAGGTGTTCAATGTTGTGGACACAGGTGGCTTCGTCGCACACTCCGACGATATTTTCGAGGCTGCAATTCGCTCACAGGTTCAAATTGCCATTGACGAAGCATCTGTCATCGTCTTCATGGTGGACGTTACCACGGGCATCACTGACCTCGACGAGGACATGACACGCCTCCTTCGCCGCTCAAAGCGGCCAGTTTTGTTGGTAGTAAACAAAGTGGACAACCACGAGCGCTACCTGCTGGCGAATGAGTTTTACAGCCTCGGGTTTGAGGAGATTTTCTTTGTGTCATCCCTCACTGGCAGTGGTACGGGCGAATTATTGGATGCCGTCACGGAGCATGTCACGGAGGATGCGGTCATTGAAACCGACCTTCCAAAATTCGCTATTGTTGGGCAGCCGAACGTGGGCAAATCGTCGCTTGTGAATGCTTTGCTTGGTGAAGACAGAAACATCGTGACGGATATTGCAGGTACAACCCGTGACACGATTCACTCCAAGTATTCAAAGTTTGGCAAGGAATTTATACTGCTGGACACCGCTGGAATTCGAAAAAAGGCCAAGGTTCATGAAGACCTAGAGTTCTATTCAGTGATGCGGGCCATAAAGGCAATTGAAGAGGCAGACATTTGTATCCTGATGATTGACGCCCAAACTGGTGTGGAAGCGCAGGACATGAGCATCTTCCGTTTGGCGCAAAAACGCAACAAAGGCATTGTGCTTTTGGTGAACAAATGGGACTTGGTGGAAAAGGAAACAAACACGGCACGGGATTACGAAGCGGAGGTGAAACGAAAGATTGCCCCGTTCAGCGATGTGCCGATTTTGTTCATCTCTGTTCACGAAAAACAGCGGATTTTCAAAGCTGTCGAAGAAGCAATGCAAGTGGTGGAAAACAGGGCAAGGAAAATAAAAACCTCTCACTTGAACGACCAGATGCAGCCGGAAATAGAACGTACACCGCCGCCATCGCATCGGGGTCGGACAGTGAGCATCAAGTTTGTCAACCAGTTGCCAACACCTTATCCTGCTTTCGTTTTCTATTGCAGCAACCCCAAGCACGTAAAGGACAGCTACAAGCAATTCCTGGAGAACAGGTTGCGTGAGAAGTTCCAATTCACTGGGGTGCCCATCACGATTTTCTTCAGGGAAAAGTAATTGATAGGAGTTATGAGCGATGAGCGACTAACTCATCGCCCATAACTCACCGTTCATAACTAAAAATAATGCCTTTTCGGAAAACAGAAATACCTGATATACTGCTGTTTGAACCCAAAGTCTTTGGTGACGACCGGGGTCATTTTTTCGAGAGCTTCAATGCCAAGACTTGGGAAGATGAGGCAGGTCTGAAGGTCAATTTCGTTCAGGACAACCAAGCGTACTCAACCAAGGGCGTGCTTCGGGGGCTGCATTACCAAACTGGCGATGCTGCGCAGGCCAAGTTAGTTCGGGTTTTGCAAGGTGAGGTGCTTGATGTTGCAGTTGACCTGCGACCTGATTCAAAGTCGTTTGGCCAAGTTTACAAATGCAGATTGAGCGACGAAAACAAGCTGCAATTGTTCGTGCCAAGAGGCTTTGCACATGGCTATGTAGTACTCAGCGAAACGGCTACTTTTTTTTACAAATGCGACAATTTTTACTCCAAAGCCCATGAAGGTGGCATTCGATTCGACTGCCCAATCTTATGCATTGATTGGGAGTTGGAGCCCAGTCAACTAATAGTTGCTGAAAGAGATAGGAATTTCCCATCTTTGGGCCAACATCTAAAATAGATAAGAAACTGCGGGGAAAGAACTAACAATGAAAAAGAAGCGACCAACAATTTTGGTGACGGGATGCAATGGGCAAGTGGGGATGGAGCTTCAAACACTCGCAAGCAAGTTCCCCGATTTCAACTTTAATTTCGTGGACTTAGCTGAGTTGGACATCACCGATATGGCTGCTGTCAAAACTTACTTTTCAAAAAATCCAACCAACTACTGCATCAATTGTGCAGCTTACACTGCCGTAGACAAGGCAGAAACCGAGACCAATCTTGCTTGGAAAGTCAACACGGTCGGAGCGGAAAACTTAGCGCTCGCATGTGCCTACTCCAAGGCCCTCATGCTGCATATCTCAACGGATTACGTTTACCACACGCAACAAACAAAGCCGTATATTGAAACGGATCTGACCAACCCGCAAGGAACTTATGCCCGAACCAAACTCAATGGCGATGAAGCGGTATTGCGCAGTCACCCGGGGGGCAGCATGATTTTCCGTACATCTTGGGTCTATTCTTCCTTCGGCAATAATTTTGTGAAAACAATGCTCCGATTAGGGGCTGAACGGGAAGAGATTTCGGTTATATATGACCAGATAGGCACGCCAACTTATGCCCGTGATTTGGCTGACGCACTACTTGCCATTGCGCAAAAAGCTGAAAATCAAGAAGTTGACAGTAAATTTTTCACAGGTATTTATCACTACAGCAACGAAGGCGTAACTAGTTGGTATGATTTTGCTGTCGCAATTTTTGACCAAAAAAACATGCCTGTCAAGGTAAAACCAATCGAAACGAAAGACTACCCAACACCTGCCAAACGCCCACCTTACAGCTTGCTCAACAAGGCCAAAATCAAAAATGCCTTTGGTTTGGAAATTCCACATTGGCAACACAGCTTGCGCAATTGTTTGGAGCTACTTTAACACATTTTCAGGCAGCTCGACCAATTCCTCATTCAAGTCTGATTCATCAGGGAGTAAATCTGCGGGCAGTGATTTGGTTGCCTTTGCACCCAATTCTTTGATTTTCTGGGCCCTACCTATCAGCGTGTCACCATATTTTTTAGATTCGGAGAGCTTGTTCATCGCACCGTTTAGCGCAGCTTGAGCATGGTCGAGGCGAGTACCGACCTCCCGCAAATCATCCACAAAGGCCACAAACTTATCGTAGAGCATACCGCTTTGCCGGGCAATTTCAAGCACGTTTCGTTTTTGTCGCTCTTGCCGCCAGATATACGACACCGTGCGCATGGTAGCTAGTAGCGTGGATGATGTGACAATGACCACGTTTTTCTCCAATGCATCGGTGAAAAGGCGGTTGTCGTGTTGCAGGGCGACCGCAAATGCTGGCTCAATGGGCACGAACATCAGCAAATAATCTGGGGAGTTGAGTTGATGGAGTTGGGTGTAGTTCTTGGCACTCAAATCCCGAAGGTGCTGTCGAATTGAGTCTATGTGTTCTTTCAGGTGACGGCTCCTAAGTTCCTCATTATCAGCATTGTAGAATTTTTCGTAGGCTTTCAGAGAAACTTTTGAATCAACAATCAGGTGCTTTTCATCGGGCAAGTGAATCACGAAATCAGGACGTTTTTCTTGGCCGTTGTTGTCCTTGAATGAAGTTTGTGCCTCAAAATGAGTTCCACGCACAAGTCCAGCTTTTTCAAGCAGCATTTCGAGCTGCATTTCGCCCCAATCGCCTTGTACTTTTGAGTCGCCCTTCAACGCTGTTGCCAGATTTTTTGCATCAAGGCTGAGTTGCTGGTTGAGCCCAATCAACTGCTCAATTTCTTTTTTGAGGGAAACTTTGTCCTTTGCCTCGTCCGTAAATCGCCGCTCCACATCCTGCCCGAATTCCCTGATTTTCTCACGCAATGGATGCAACAAATCGTTTAATTGCTTTTCGTTTTGGTCACTGAATTTTTTGGACTTTTCCTCCAGCAATCGGTTGGCTACACTCTCAAATTCTAATTGCGCTCGCTGCTGTAAGTTTTCGTAGTCTTTTTTCCATGTGCTCAATTTTTCCTCCAAATAAAGTAGGTCACGTTCCTTTGACGAGAGTGATTTTTCCAGAAAAACAATGTCTTGTTGCTTGTTTTTCAGCTCATTATGTAAAAATTTAGTCTGCTCCAATGCAGCATCATGCTGTTGGCGACTTACGTATTTTTTCTGTAAATCTTGTTCGGAAAGGTGGTTGGCAGCAAATTTCATCCGGGCAAAAAGCCAGCTCAGGAGCGCTCCAACTACTAGGCCAAGCACTAAAAACAAAAAACAAAACGACAATTCATTCATGGTGATGCTATTTAATAAGTCACCGCAAGATAGCGTTTTGTTTTAATTTAAAAACAAATTGATTTAAATTGAAGCGGAATTTTTGGAGCTTGCAAATTACCGAAGGTCAAAAAGGTCGTTGACACCGGGGGTGCGCGCGGCGATAAATCCTTCACCAAACTCGGCCCCGATGCGCCTGCCAAAAGCCCGGTTTTTTGACTGGATGAATTCCAAGAAATCCTTACCAGAGATGGGGGTAGCTGGTTCGTTGCTGAACTCCGAGGCTTCCGGCAGGTAAAACTGAGAACGGAAGGTGAGAATCAGCTCGATTTTTCGGTTCATGAACGCCGTAGTGTCCACCACGAAATCGGGCGTCAGGTCTTTGTCTTGAATATAATGATAGACAGCTTTTGGACGCCATTGCTGTTGTGGCTGGCCTTCGAAATTAGTCTCTATCTTTATCAATCCCGAATAAAAACAGGCATCAGCGGTGAGCTTGGCAGCACGCCCGTGGTCAGGGTGGCGGTCATCGGGGGCATTGGCAAGTACGATTTCAGGTTGGCACCACCGGATGACCTCGATGATGCGCAACAGGTTCTCTTGCGTGTACTGAAAAAATCCATCGGCCATGCTTAGGTTTCTGCGAAAACTGGCTCCCATTTTTTGTGCAGACTCAGCAGCTTCCACATCCCGTAAATCAGCCGAACCCCGACTGCCTAGTTCTCCACGGGTAAGGTCTAAAAGGCCAACCGTTTTTCCTTGATGGATATGCCGCAGCAACGTGCCGCTACAGCTCAGTTCCACATCATCGGGGTGTACGCCAATGGCTAAAATGTCAACTTTCATGAGTTTGTCTTCTCGACTTTTTTTGTGTTTTCAGCAACATCAAATAGAATTCAACAGGTACTGGGGCATTCATTTTTGTCGGTTATTCCTCCACTAAAATATAGGCTGCGTATGGCTGTACCATAGCAAAACCTGTTTTGTTCATACCCATACCATTCAAGTCAATGCGATGGTTGGTGCAAATGATTTTCCAATTGCCTTCGGGGATGTCGAGTTTTTTGCCATTGGCATTGCCATTGAAAATCACCAATATCCGTTTCCAACTGTCGCCATTGGCATTTTCGCCGAGAACATAGCCCACCACATTGTCGTGTGAAAATTCAAGAAATTTGAGGTGTTTTTGAATTTGCTCTTGGCTCGTCATCTTGAAGGCTGGGTGCTCCTTTCTGAGCTGTATAAGCGTTTTGTAGTATTGGAAGAGGTCCTGGTATTTCCCTTTGTTGTCCCAATCAATCCAGTTGATATTATCTGGCGATTGGAAGCTATTTTCAACAAGGTTTTTGGTACGAACAAACTCTTCGCCTGCATGCAAGAAAGGAACACCTTGTGAGGTGAAGACCATTGTTTGAGCCAATTTGTTCATGTTAAGTTTTTCCTGCTCGGTATTTCTGGGACAGGATAATGTGAGGCGATCCCAAAGGGTATGGTTGTCGTGGCAGGAGACATAGTTGATGCACTGCTGGGGCGATTTAGCCCAAGCTTTTTGGGTATAGTTGACCTTCTTCAAGTCAACTTGTGGATGGCTTACACCTCCTACGATACCAAATTTTACGCTTTCCTCCAGCTTTATTTCACCATTGATGAAGCCCTTGGCGTTAGGGGTGAAAACATGCCCTTTGGTGCCATCCCGGAATTCGTCGGAAAAAGCAGCGATGCCATCCAGCTTCAAAACATTGGCTTTCACTGCCCGTTTTTCCTCTGCCAAAGGGCTTCCTCCAGCCGTCCAGCCTTCACCATAGACGAAAATGGTGGGATCGATTTTTCGAAGCTCAACCATTATCTGGTTCATTGTCTCAATGTCATGAATGCCCATCAAGTCCACACGAAAGCCATCAATATGGTATTCTTTCGCCCAGAAGAGCATAGATTCCAGCATGAACTTTCGGGACATTGGACGCTCTGATGCAACCTCGTTGCCACAAGCTGAAGCATTTGAATAATTTCCTTTTTCGTCACGTCGATAGAAATAATGAGGCACGGTTTGATTGAACACCGACATCATCGTAGTTCCTGTGTGGTTGTACACAACGTCCATTACTACCCTCAATCCGTTGTCGTGCATGGCTTTCACCATTGATTTAAATTCCAAAATTCGTTTTGCCCCATCTGCGGGGTCAGTAGAATAGCTTCCCTCTGGGACATTGTAATTTTGAGGGTCGTAACCCCAATTGTAGGGTGCATCATAGGTCAGCGTTTCATCAATAGAGCGAAAGTCGAAGGCGGGCAGAACATGCACATGCGTAACGCCAAGCTCCTTAATATGGTCAATGCCCGTAGAGAATCCATTTGGCGTCTTCGTGCCAGTCTCGGTGAGGCCAAGGTATTTGCCTTTATTCTTGATGCCGGAAGAAGCATGGATAGAAGCATCACGGATATGCAACTCGTAAAGAATTATATCCGATATGCTTTTCAGTGGCGGGCGTTTGTCAGCTTCCCAGCCAATTGGGTTTGTTTTTTGGAAATCAACAACCATAGCCCGTTCACCATTTGTGCCAACAGCCTTTGCGTAAGGGTCAACAGTAGGTTCTAACCAAAAGGAGTCGATTCGAACTTGAAAATTGTAGTATTTTCCCTCAAAATCTCCCACCAATTTTGCTTTCCAAACACCATTTTTGACCTTGTCCATCTGTACTTTTCCATAGGGTTTTGACTCAAGGGGCTGGTCGTAGAGGTACATAATAACCTCATCGGCAGGTGGTGACCAAAGCTTAAAAATTGATTGCTTCTTGGTATAGGTCAGACCAAGGTCTTTGCCTTTATAATTTGGAAAATTGTCAAGCTCAGTGTTCGAAAATTTGCGAAGCTCAGGTGGCTTATTGGTCATTTTTTTAGCATTATCAGGTTTTTTTTCTGTTGATGGCACATCTTTAAGGTTGCCCACTTGTGCAGAAATAGGTGTTGAAAGTATTGCTAAAAGGATGATGATAGAAGTGAACCCGAGTAATTTCATTGTTGATTTTTGACATTTGAAAGTTTGGTTTCAAAGCACAAATGTAGGAATTCATGCTTGCAAATGGATGGCACGCTCAAACTGCCAAAAGTCATTTGGGACCCAGTACCCAAATCTCCCATTAGTATTTTTAGTGGCTTAATTTTTTGTTAAAATAGCTAAAGTTCATTTTTTCTTTCAAGAATGATGTATTTTGGCGTCTTAATTGCTCTAAGCATTACATCATTCCTTTAATTTTCACTTCAAATAAGATTTTCTATACGGCATAAACTTCTACACTAAATCGCAAACTGTTTTTTTAACTAACTTTTGCTTTAGTTATGCAAGTGATGCCAGTAAATGACCACCAACTGATAGCTCAGTACCTTGAAGGCGATGAAAGAGCCTTCAAAGAATTGCTTGACCGCTATCAACAGAAAATCTACACGTCCATCTATCTCTTCGTGAAAGATGAGACGCTAGCCGAAGACATCTTCCAAGAAGTTTTCATCAAGATCGTCAACACTTTGCGTAGTGGTAAATACAACCACGAAGGCAAATTCAGTCAATGGGCATTACGTATTTCCTACAACCTTTGTGTGGACTACCACCGCCGGGGTAAACGTAGGCCGCACGTCCATGTCAACGATTCGTTCGACATCTTTGACGTACTTGGTTCTCAAGACCCAAATGCTGAGCAACTCATCATGCGCAGCCAAACACACGACCGCATTAGGAGCCTCGTAGACATGTTGCCAGCTGAACAACGCGAAGTTGTCATTCTGCGCCACTATGCTGACATGAGCTTCAAGGAAATTGCTGCATTGACTAGAGTTAGCATCAACACAGCGCTTGGACGGATGCGCTATGCGCTCATCAACATTCGAAAACTCATGGCCGAAAAAGAAGTCCAGCTTCAATAAAATTTTGGGCTTTTTCTTAAACAAAAGGCAGGTGTCGTGAATTATTTCCGACATCTGCCTTTGTTTTTTGAAAACCAACTATTTTTACGACATGAAGACGATGAAGGACTTAATGGAGCGTTCCGCTTTTGGCGTATGCAGTTACCTCGGCGACAAGATGGGCTTAGCCTCTGCTAGGGTCCGCATGTATTTTATCTATCTATCTTTCGTGGCGCTTGGTTCACCTATCATCGTTTACCTTTTCGTCGCATTTTGGCTGAACGTGAAGCAGTACATCAAAAACAGCCGCAACTTCCTCTGGGAGTAAACTCTAGGCATCGTAATTCATCACGCTAGCCAACCACTTCTCCGCCTGTTCCACCGTCATTCCTTTACGCTTGGCGTAATCCTCCACTTGGTCTTTTGAAATTTGACCGATGGTGAAATACTTGCTGTCAGGATGTGAGAAATACCAGCCGCTCACTGCCGCCGCAGGCCACATGGCACAACTTTCCGTCAGCTTGATTCCTGTATTTTCCTCAACATTCAATAACTGCCAAAGCGTACGCTTCTCCGTATGTTCAGGGCAGGCTGGATAGCCTGGCGCTGGTCGAATACCTTGGTATTTCTCTTCGATAAGTGACTGACTGTCAAGGTTTTCCTGCGCTGCGTAGCCCCAGAACTCCTTTCTCACCCGTTCGTGCATCCGTTCTGCAAATGCCTCTGCTAAACGATCGGCAATAGCCTTCAACAAAATGGCGTGGTAGTCGTCGTGCTGCTCCTCGAAGTGCTTGACCCATTTATCAATGCCGAAGCCTGTTGACACTGCAAAAACGCCGATATAATCCTCGGTGCCTTTGGGTGCGATGTAATCAGCGAGGCTCACATTGGGTTGACCAGCCGTTTTCTCCACCTGCTGGCGCAAAAAATGGAGCTTGCCCTTGACCGCTCCCCTACCCTCGTCTTCGTAAAGTTCGGCACTATCTCCCTCGATGGCATTGGCAGGGAAAAAGCCGATGACTCCTTTTGCCGTCAACCATTTTTCGTCAATCACCCTGCGCAGCAAGGACTGTGCCTCGGTGAACAGCTGCCTCGAAAGTTCGCCGACCGTTTCATCCATGAGGATGTCAGGGTACTTGCCCCGCAGTTCCCAACTGGCGAAAAAAGGCGTCCAGTCTATATAATTGCTCAACTCCTCCAAATCATAAGCTTCGAAAACCTTCACGCCCAAGAAACTTGGCTTGGGTGGCTGATAACCCGTCCAGTCTATCTTCGTTGCATTGGCCCTGGCCTCTTTGATGCTGAGGTACTTCTTCGTGGTGGTGCGGTTCGCTCGCTGCTCCCGGATAGCGGCATAGTCCTTTTTTGTTTCAAGGATGTAGTTGGTGCGGGCATCGTCGTCGCTGCCGGTCAGGGTAGAGGCGACGGCCACGCTGCGGCTTGCGTCCAGCACATGCACGACCGGGCCCTTGTACTGCGGCTCGATTTTGACTGCGGTGTGGGTGCGAGAAGTCGTTGCGCCGCCGATGAGGAGCGGCATGGTGAAGCTCCGGCGCTGCATCTCCTTCGCCACGTGTACCATTTCGTCCAGCGAGGGGGTAATGAGGCCACTCA
>CAYTZS010000156.1:0-12562 GCA_964442355.1 uncultured Saprospiraceae bacterium
TGCTTTTTCAACTTTTGGGTACTTTCCGAATCATCTCCCCGCTGCCCAGCCAATGCCTGCTGCGAGTTAGTTAGTCTTTCTGTCAATTCACCGATGCGCTCGTGCTGCGCTTCCAATTCGGCTTTGAGCTTGTTATTTTCTTTCAAAAGTGTGGCATTTTGCTGGCGCAACGAATCCATTGCTGCTGCCAGTTGTCGCACTTTTTGTTCGATGTTGTCGAGTTGTTGGGTCATGTGCTATTAACGCCTGATTTGCGCCCCAAGTTTACCCTCCATTGCCTCCATCATCTCCGTCATCACAGCATCCACTTCCTGGTCCTGCAGGGTACGGGTCGTGTCTTCGAAGGTGAAGCCCAAAGCATAGGATTTTTTGCCTTCGCCGAGCTTCGATTCGTCTTCAAAGACGTCGAACAAATTGATGTCTTTCAACAGTTTTTTGCCAGCTTTTCTAGCAACGGCGGCAAGGTCGCTAAATTTCACGGATTTTCCAATCACCACTGCAAGGTCTCTGCGCACAGTCGGAAATTTGTTCAGCTCCGCAAAACTGATGGACTGTTTTTTCGCTGCCGTCAGCAGGGCATCCCAGTTGAGGTCAGCGTAAAAAACTTCTCCCCGAATGCCCATTTTTTTGCAAAGCTTCGGCTGTACCTTGCCCATCACCGCCAATTCCTGCGGCCCACGGTGCAGCTTCAGGGCGTAAGAAAAAGTATCATCCTTCAAGGCCGTTTCTTGGTAGCCGCTCGTCAAGCCCACCCTCGCCATCACATTGCCCACAAACGATTTCAGGGTGAAAAAATCCGCCGAAACCTTCTCTTTGTTGCGCCAGCTTTCCGGTAAACGTTGGCCTGCAAGGAACAGCGCAAGGTGTTGCGGTTCATTGTACTTCGCTTGTTCACCGCCTTTCGGATGGTAGGTTTTGCCAAACTCGAACAACTTCAAGTCCATCTGCTGCCGATTTTGGTTGTTCACCACGGCCTCCAAGCCGCTGAACAGCATCGTGGGGCGCATGATGTCGAGCTGCACATTGCTCGTATTGTTCACGAAAACGAGTTCGCTTTCCTCCTTCGGCAACACATCTTTGTAAAACGCCGATTGCGACAGCGAGAGACTCATCGTCTCGTTGAACCCGTTGGCCACCAAGTAGTCGGCGATGGTGTTGCGCACGCTGTTCGGGTCGGGCTTCTCGCTGCTCACGATGTTGCTGCGGATCTGCGCCGGGGCGGGTACGTTGTCGAGGCCGTACACCCGCAGGATTTCCTCCACCACATCGGCAGGGCGGGTCACGTCGGCCTTGTTCGTTGGCACACTGACAGTGAACGAATCTTCGGTCTCCGCCACCACTTTCATCTCCAGCGCCGAGAGTATTTCATTGATTTTTTCCTTCGGAATTTCCATTCCAATAAGCCGATTCACATAATCGAACGTAACGGTAATAAGCTGATTTTCAATAGACTTTGGATAAACATCGACTACCTCCGAGGCGATTTCGCCACCCGCCAATTCCACCATCATGGCCGCTGCCCGTTGCAGGGCATAGACGCAGATATTCGGGTCGCTGCCCTTCTCGAACACCCGTGCGGCGTCCGTGCGCAGGTCGTGGCGGGTGCTGCTGCGGCGTATCCATTTTGCATTGAAATGGGCACTCTCCAAGAAGATATTGCGGGTCGTTTCCTTCACGCCCGACTTCGCCCCGCCGAACACGCCGCCGATGCACATCGGCTTCGAGTCGCCGTCGCAAATCATCAGGTCGTACTCGCTGAGGTTGCGCTCCCGTTCGTCGAGGCTCTGAAATTTGGTGCCTTCCGGCAATGTTTTTATGATGATTCGCTGCCCAGCGATTTCATCCAAATCGAAAGCATGGAGCGGCTGGCCCAGTTCATGCAGGATGAAATTGGTCACGTCCACGATATTGCTGATGGGCCGCACACCGACAGAGAGCAGCCGTTTTTTCAGCCAATCCGGCGACTCACCGATGGTCACCCCCTTGATGCTCACACCTGCATAGCGGGGGCAAGCTTCTGTATTTTCCACCGTAACTTGGACGGGTATCAGACTTTCCAAGTTTTGAAAACTTGGAAAGTCTATCGCTGGCATTTTCACGCCGCCCGTTTGCCCAAACTGCACTTGAAGCGCAGCAGCCAAGTCCCTTGCCACGCCAAGGTGGCAGGTAGCATCGGAGCGGTTCGGTGTCAGGCCGATTTCATACACCACGTCTTTTTCCAGTTTGAAATAGTACCGCCCGGTGGTGCCGATGGGCGTATCGGCGGGCAGCACGAGGATGCCGCTGTGGTCTTCGCCCATGCCGAGTTCGTCGGCGGCGCAAATCATGCCCTGCGATTCCTCGCCCCTGATTTTGCCGAGCTTCAGCGTGAGCGGCTCGCCGCCCGTGGGGTAGAGCGTGGTACCGACAGTAGCCACGAGCACCCGCTGCCCGGCGGCCACATTGGGCGCTCCACAAACGATTTGCAGCAGCTCCCCTGTGCCGATGTCCACTTTGGTGAGGCTGAGCTTGTCGGCGTTCGGATGCCGCCAGCATTCCTTCACCTCGCCCACGACGACGCCTTCCAGCCCGCCCTTGATGCTTTCCACTTCCTCCATGCCCTCCACTTCGAGGCCGAGGCTGGTGAGCAGGTTCGAGATTTCCTCTGGCGTGAGGTCAATGTTTAGGTATGTTTTGAGCCAGTTTAGCGATATGGTCATTTTTCTGAATTTGAAGGGGCGAAGATATGAAAAAATGAAAACGCCGATTCGTGGGAGTGAATCGGCGTTTATTGGTGATTGCTACAGGTGTAGCAGTAAAGCTATGTTGCTCTAAACTTATTACACTAAGCTAGAACGCTTATTTTAACATCTCGAAATCAAATAAAGGTAGCATTGATAACCACTGAGAAGTCTATTCAGCGGCTTTTTTAAATGGATTTTCTGCAAATCTAAAATTTAGGCTAATACCAAGGTTCGGCCTATAGTGATAATCGTGCAATTGGTCAAAGTCAAGATTATCATCCACAATTTCATTCTCTTTGTATTTTCCTTTTAAAAATTGTATCTTATGTAAAATCACACCTGCGGACAGGCTAAGATTGTAATGATAAATGGCTGAAACTCCCAACATCACTACAACCTCTTCCAAATTGCTCCCCAGCCCTCCTTGAAACGCATATGTAAAATTTTTTTTGGAATTTTTTTGCCATTGGTAACCGACGGTAGGATAATAATTAATCCGATTTTCCCTGTCTTCCTGTTTTGTAATAGTAAATGTATCGTCAGAGTTTTCCTTTGTAAAGTATGTGTCTCGCTCTTTCAAATCAATAGCAAAAGTAAAACCATAGTATACGCCCCAATCACCTGATGAAGGACCTTTAAAAACAAAAGTCCAAGTTGCACCCTCTCGTGATATTGTAATCCAATATTCTTCATCCTTTAACACTTCCAAATTTTCATCGATTTTAACCTTAGCAAGATTTTCAACTTGTTCTTTGTAACTTGCATCGCATTCCTTAAGTTTATCAAGAATTTCTTTTTTCTGCTTATATATTTCCTTCTCTTCTGTCAAGCTAGGATAATCGCCTAAAAAATTCGTCAGAATAGTCTCACATCCTTCCTTTGGGTCACCTTGAGTTCCTTCAAGAACAAATGGAGTAGGAATTTTTATTTTTTTATTAATCGATACTGTGTATTGTTTACTACTTAGAGCATTGGTATAGTAAAATGTGATTTTTTTTCCAGTATCAATATCCTTTTCAATTTTCGAACCTGGCTCATATTGACCAATATCTAAAATCACATCTTGTCCCTTTATAGTAGAAATAAAAAATAAAACAAAAAATAAAGTTGTGGATAAATTTTTCATGGCTAATAAATTAAGTTAAAGTTGTTAACAAAAAAAGATTCATCTCCGACTATTGAATACGTAGGAGTAGCTGAATTCCAAGCTTCTACCATACGTGGCTTGATTCTATCATAAAGCTCCTTGTAGTTGAGTACTTGATCATATTTCAATGCTTTAATTAAAGCATCTATGAAATCTCCGTGCCCAAATCTCAATCTATCCGCTATAATATCTGAAATACTGTGAGCCAATTTACTGTCACTTGCAGCTGCAATATTTAAAAGGTTGTATGTATGTAAATCATCACTTTTTTCGTAAACCTGTAACGGTGAGGCTTTTTCAATTTTGTAAATAGTTTCCGAGCTGCATAAATCGCTCAATAGGATAATATTTGTACTATTAACAAAGTTTTCGTTCAATAACCTATTTATCTCATCATCTACCAACAGTCCATCAAACACTGGTATAGCTTCGTCCAGTCCATCGCTGTCGGTTTCATCAATTGGCGGGGTATCCGGTATTTGAATGCCGTGACTTCTAATATATATTAAAAACAAATCGCCATCTTTTAGATTTTTTGAGCACTCAATTATGCTATGTTTGATGTTTTCTTCTGTTGACTCTGTTTGCAAATGCTTAATTAAATCAAAATCACTTTTTCTTAATATTCTTACAAATTCCTCAGCATCCTTTTCAGCCTTCCATGTTCCATACGTGTATTTTTTGCCGTTATGCTTGCTGGGGTCTACTCGTTCAATGCCAATAACTAGAGCATGTTTTCTAATGCTAGAATCTATTTTATGAAATTGCTCATTTTCCTCAGAGCAACTCCCAAGTATAAGTGAAAAAAATAATATTAATACAACAGGAATGATAGATGGTGCTTTCATAATGGATTATTTAGACGGCGTTCGGAACTTTTTAAGTTGATAATCAATGATCTACTCCAAGATTTTTTGATGGATATACGGCTTTTAAATCGTTCAATTTTCTAAAAATTGAGGTGCTATTTTGAAAAATCACCATCTTAGAATCTTATTTTGCTACCACCTTGATTTGCCTCATTTACTAAATAAAATTTCTGAACACCGCCTTAATAATTGATTCTTGCGAAATTTAAAGAACATAAGCTGTAGTAAGTTGGAACTTTCCACTTCACCCTCCACCCATCATCGTTTGCGGTGTTCCGCTTTTCTGTGCCTTCCTTTCCGCCCTCACCCTCCTCAACAACACCGTCATCGTAAAATCCGGCACCCGTTCCGGCGTACCAGAAATCGTCTTATGAATCACTTTCCCCGCCTCTGCTACATCCCGCATGGTATCAAACAGCGCATCGAACAAATCAACATTATCGTTCATGAGCTGGTTGCGGGCTTGGAGGTTGTTGTTTTGCAGGGTATTATCCGCCGTGAGGCTATCAGGAAAGGCGGCCATTTCGGTCTTGGTGGCAGGCTTCAGACCCTTTGCAGTAAGGGCCACCAGATTGGCATCAATGTTTAACAGCAACTTGCGGAGGTCGCTGATGACGCCTTCCACATCGCCCCGGTTCAGATTGCTGCGGAGCGCCCGATTGCCGAAGTCGGCAGGAGCCACGGTAAGCGCACTGCCCGCTCGCTTCACATAGCTCTCCGTGAGGGTATTGAGCACTTTCAGCCGCTTAATGCTGGCTTCTATGCGTCCAGTCACCAATTTGCCTTCCTTGGTCAGTTTTTCTGGGAACACGACAGCTTCCACAACATCAATCTGGTCATTGAAATTGGTAGCGAACGAAGCATTAAAATCCTCACTATAATCTGTGAAAAGCGCCAAGTCTCGATTGAAACTAGCGATTAGGAATCTAGCGACGGCGGGCAGTTCATCATGCCGTCCAGGGAATTTCTTCTTAGGGCCTGCCATAGGTGGCTTTTGTTTTAGTGTCTATAAGATGAGCTTGGTAACACCGGGCTTATTTATCGGTTGTTTTCAAGCGGTTAACGGCTCAAAGTAAAAAAACAAGTTTCGAACTTTAAAATTTTTCAACCACTTTTTATTCGGATTTTTTTCAAAAAAATAAAAGCTAATACATATATTTTTCTTGTTTTCAGAATTTAAAATAAGGTAGCGCTCAGTAAAAATAATGTGTGGCGTATTTTATTTCGTAAAAATCTATTTTCTGCCATAAGTATTCCTACTTATGCCTTATGAACGCTTACCTATGGCCTGTGAACCGACTTTTATGGTCTGTGAACGCTTACCTATGCACTGTGAACCGATATTTATGGTCTGTGAACGCTTACTTATGGTCTATGAACCGTCTTTTATGCGCTGGGAACGCTTGCTTATGGTCTGCGAACCAATTTCTTAATCACCCCCTCTCCCCCAACTCCTTCAACACCTTCTGCACCCGTTTCCGCCGCTCCTTCACCTCCACCACCGTCGGCGGGGCAGCCCGCTCGGCGCAGTCTTTGATGGGGCAGCGCTCGCAAGTCGTGTTCACTTCCCGGCGGGCGATGGCGGGGTCGTCGAGGAACTTCACCCGTTTGCGCAGCGAAGCATCTATGAGGATGCCCACCGTAATGCTCACGTTCTGGTCAGGCGAGGGATAGGCCGGTCGGGCAAGCGTGAAGCAGAGGTACTCGTCCTTCGTGTCGTGGTAGCGGCTACGCTGCGCCCCGACGAGCGCCCCGGTATACTTGCCGCCCTGCTGCATCTGCGAGAGGTCGTTGAGCAGCGAAGTGGCCAGCCAGCGGCGGCAGTAGTGCTCGCTGATGGCGTTGCCGTGCGGCTGGTGGCGGCGGTTCAGGTGCAGTTCCTTGTCCATTTTGAACTGCCCGGTGGCGGGCGTTTGGATGAAACGGAGCAGGAAAAGCTTCTCCAACCCGAAGAACTGCGGCAGCACATTGGTCATGCGCTGGAAGAGCATCTCCGGCGACGCCTGGTATTTGCGCAGCAGGCCGAGGATGAACTCGCCGTCCCAGCGGGGCAGTTGGAAAAAGGCCTCCATGTCCCGGTTGAATGCCTCCCGGTTCAGCAGCAGCGCCGCCGAGAAGTAGCCGGCCTTGAAGTGGCTGAGCACCTCTTCAAAGGAATTGACCCGAAGCAGTGCGGCGGTATTGGCCCGTTCTTTTAAGCCTAAATAATTGAATCCCAGCTCTTTACCGAACTGAAATGCCTTTTGCATATCGTTCAGCTTGCCATTGAGCAGCAGCTTTTTCGCCTTCGGCAAATAGACGGAACGGATATCGGCCAGCTCCGGGTACGGCGTCAGGCCGTTCTCGACGATGGTGTAGCCGTAGCGTTTTTCGAGCAGCCGGGCCAGCGCCTCCACCGACACGAGGGCCGTGGTCGGCAGTTTGTTGCGCTCCGCAAAATCGGCGGCAGCCTGTTCTATCTCCTCGAAATAATTGTTGTTGAGTTCTAGGTACGAGCGCAGCGCCCCGAAGTAGAAATTCTCCTCGGCCAGCGCATAGTTGCGGGACAGCTCCACCAACGTGCTGATGAAGGCCCCCACCTTCAGCGGCGCATTGGCGATGATTTCCACCACCTTCGCCAGGTCAATGTCGAAGAGGTCAAGCGGGAGTTCGTTGAGGAAATTGGAGCTGAGAAGGTCGGCCACGGGGCCGAGGTTCTTGCCGAGTTCGAGCGAGGTCAGTTCCGCTGCCTCCACGCCGAGCGCCCCGGCCAGCAGGGCTATTTTGTCGTCCTTCGGGAATTTTTTGCCCTTCTCTATCTCGTTCAGGTACGAGATGGACATGCCGGTTTGCTTCGCAAAATCAGCGAAATTATGTCCACGGGCTTGTCGCAACTGCTTGATTTTCAACCCGAAGATGATGCGCTCGTTGGGCGATTTCTGGCTCATGCCAGCAAAGGTAGGGGGATTCAAGCGAATTTTCGCAAGAAGAAAGGAGGGTAAAAAAGGCTTACAAAGCCTTTAGCGAACGAGATGAACACGCTAGGAGGATGGGAACACGGATTATTACACGGCTACTTTTGCCCTCATTGCTTCCAAATACTCCCGCACCGCCGTAAACGACACGGTTTTTCCCTCGAAATATTTCATCGCCTCCGCTGCTTCCGAAGCATTGGCGCCGAGGTGGTTCAGGATGTTCGCCAAGTGCATTTTCATGTGCCCGGACTGTATGCCCGTGGTCACCAGCGAGCGCACAGCGGCGAAGTTTTGCGCCAACCCCGTGCTGGCAATTATCATCATCAGCTCCTCGGCGGATGGGTTGCCGAGCATTTCCAGCGATAGCTTGGCGATAGGGTGGAGCTTGGTGAGGCCGCCCACCGTGCCGAGTGCCAGTGGCAGGTCGAGCCAAAAGCGGAAGATGCCGTCCTCGATGGTACAGTGGCTTAGGCTGCGGTACTGCCCATCACGGGCAGCGAAAGTGTGGCAGCCCGCTTCCACAGCCCGGAAGTCGTTGGCGGTGGCCAGCACCACGGCATCCACGCCGTTGAAGATGCCTTTGTTGTGCGTAGTGGCCCGGTGCGGGTCGAGGTAGGCGATGCGAACGGCTTTGCGAAACTTCTCGGCGAGCGTCGCCGCTTCGAGGCCGTTGTCGAAAGGGCCAAGTTTTTCCACGGGGCATTCCACCCAAGCCCGCACGAGGCATTCGGGCGTATAATTGCTGAGGATGGACATGATGATGGTCACGTCCCGCTCGTCGCCTTCATCAAAAATAGGATGGGTAGAAATGAACCTATCAAGCGTTTTTGCGAAGCACTCCAGCACCGAGTTGATGAAGTTGGCGCCCATGCTGTCGCAGGTCTCAAAGGAGACTTTCAGTTGGTAGTAGTCCGGTTCCTGTTCGGTGAAGTTGATGAGTTCGATGTCGGTAACGCCGCCACCCCGCCGCTCCATGTTGACGGTGATGGGCGCAGCATCCTGCCGGAGTTCGGTTTTGAGGTCTTCAAAAACACTTTCCAGCTTGCGCACGTCGCCGCTCCACGAGAAGTGTACCTGTCCCAATTTCTTGATTCCCAACACCTTAGCATGAAACCCACCCCGGTCGAGCCAGTATTTGGCAGCACTGCTGGCAGCGGCCACCACCGAACTTTCCTCGATGACCATCGGCACGGCGTATACCATTCCGTTTATCAAAAAATTGGGCGCCACACCAAACGGCATGGGGAAATTGCTGAGGGTGTTCTCACTGAACCCATCGAGCAGGCGTTGCTGCTCCTCGTCTGCGTTCCACCAGCGCATGAGTTCCTGCGTCGCCTCGGCGGGGTTTTGGAAGAATTGCTCCGCCGCCCATTTCACCTTATCGGGCTTGGAGAGTTTTGAAAAGCCGGAGATGGTTTTGTTGTCGTTCATAATTTATCGTACCCTTAAAAACGCCTTCGCTACTTCCAGCCCCCGCACCTGCGCCGCTACGTAGTCCCGCAGCTCCTCGTACTCGCCCCGTGCGTGCTTCAAAAAGCCGGAAGCTTGGCCATAGACGCTGGGCAAATGTAGCTTGTTCATCAGGTAATATCCATCCAAAAAGCTGCCGATGCCTCCGGAAATGATGACTTGCTGGCAAAGCATTTTGCCGCCGAGTTCCGCTTTGATTTGATTGGTGAAATGCACCATCTGCTCCGCCGTGTGGCCGACTTGTGCCAATTGTTGGTAAATTTCTTGGTTAGCTGGGCTGCTTCGCAACAGTTCGAGCTTGGCGAAGTTAGTGCCACCGCTGGCCGCAAAATCCACCGCTTGCAGCGGCAGTTGGAACAGCGCCCGCAGGCTCTCATAACCCATGCCTTGCCCAACTTCCTTCACGATGATTTTCAATTCAGGCATTTGCTCCAAAATGGTCGTAATCGTATCGAGCGGAGGCCGTTGGAAGCGGTCGCCTTCGGGTTGCAGCCATTCTTGCAGCGGGTTCACATGGATGATGAGGCCGTCGGCTTGCAGCTTGTCAAGTAGGGCCGTCACCCGCCAAAGTTCTTGATTGTCAATGAGTTGCTCCAATTGAGCAATACCGAGGTTAGCATACAGCGGCAGGTCATCGCCGATGAGGTGGCGCACGGCGAAGTCCTCCAGGGTATCATCGGAAAAGAGCAGCGAACGGCAGGAGCCGAGGCCCATTCCCATGCCGAACTCGGCGCAGGCCCGTGCGAGGTTATGGTTGATGGTATGCGCCCAGTCCGTGCCGCCTGTCATGCTGCTGACCCAGAGGGGCGTACGCAATGTTCTGCCTAAAAAGGAAAACGGCGGCAGGCTGCCCGGCTGCGGGTGCGCCGACAGTAGCGGCTCGTAGTGGAACCGTCCGTCCACTTCGCCAAGCTGCACCTGCGAGCGAAATGCCATTTCGATGTGGTCACGCTTACGGGCGGCGGCGGTCGGGTCGTCGTCTTGCGGCTTGGGCTTTATTTCAAGATGATCCATTGTTGCAAACATCGGCAAAGATTTTCAAAACCGGGCGAAATGCCGAGGGGTAACAATGGAGTAGGGGATTGGTTTTGGACGTCTTGTTGCTTTTCACTTCTTTTGTCCAAACTAAAATCATGAAAAACATCATCCTCATCCTTTCCCTTTTCTTCTTTGGCTGCACAGCCACCAAACACTTCACCGCTACCGACCTCACCCCTGAAGGCTCTTTCAGCGAAAACTGCGAAGGCCCCAACGTGGACAAGACGGGCAACCTCTACGTTGTCAATTACCAACGGGACGGCACGGTGGGCATCGTCACGCCCGATGGAAAAGCTTCTGTTTTCGTGGAATTACCCTCTGGCAGCACCGCCAATGCCATCCGTTTTGACAGTAAGGGCGACATGCTGTTGGCCGATTTCACAGGGCATAACGTACTGAAAATCAACCCATCCACGAAAACAGTATCCGTCTTCTGCCACGACGACCGTTTCAACCAGCCCAACGACCTCTGCATCACAAAGGGCGATGTCGTCTTCACCAGCGACCCAAAATGGAAGGACGGCACAGGCCAAGTCTGGCGTATCATGCCCGATGGCAAGGCGACCCTCGCCGCAGGCAATATGGGCACCACCAACGGCATCGAACTCAGCCCCGACGAGCGGACGCTGTACGTAAACGAGTCTGCGCAACTAAACGTCTGGGCATTCGATGTTTCGCTCACGGGCGAACTGAGCAACAAGCGGTTGTTCTACAAATTCGACGACCATGGCATGGACGGCATGAAATGCGACAAGGCGGGCAACCTCTACGTGACCCGTTACGGCAAAGGCGTCGTCGCCGTGCTTTCACCAAAAGGAAAACTGCTGCATGAAGTGCCGTTAAGAGGCAAAAAAACGAGCAATATCGCCTTCGGCGGCAAAGACGGCAAAACGGTGTACGTCACTTTGCAAGACCGCAAGTGTGTGGAGACTTTCCGAAATGATGTGGCTGGAAAAGGCTACTGAAAACCCTGAAATCGGGTCAAATACTTCGACCATTGGAAGTGGAGTGGATTTTCTCCTTGATGGAAAGGATAAGGGAAGGCGAGACAGTTTTGCGATGGATGCGGCTGCGGACAAACTCACGGAAGCCTTGCTCTTTGGCGAGCATTTCACGATATTCTGGATTGCTTTTTATTTCTTCGAGCATTTCACGTTCTGCGTCCGGGGTGAGTTCGTTATCGAGGAGGAGATTGAGACGGGTGACAAAGTCCTGACCGTTTTGATAGTTTTTCATCGCAAAATGAATTTGTAGTCCACGTGACGGTTCTGCCTGAAAACCAACAACTTGCACAACCCCGACCGACGCTCACGCCCGTCACAGGGCCATCGGTCGGCCAAGTGAATGCGGGCAAGCTATCGTTCAAAATTGTGCGAATCATTTCTCTTTTTTGATTGGTTGTCAGTGCAAAAATGCCAGTTAAAGGACAGGTTCTGAAATGGCTGTTAATTAAAAAAGGCTGAACGGCCAAGGTGCATAACCCTTCTTGGCCATCCAGCCGATTGTTTATCCTCTTTTATCTTCGTAACCGAGTTGCTCGGCATACGTTTTCAGTTTTTCCTTCAACAAGTTCCGAGCGCGGTGCAGTCGAGACCGCACGGTTCCAATCGGAATGTCCAGAATCGAGGCGATTTCGTCGTACTTGAAGTCCTCGACATCGCTCAATAGAATGACCGTCCGGAAGTCCACCGGAAGTTGGTTAATGGCCAGCGTCACCTCATCGCCTATCAGGTATTGGAACATCTCTTCCCGCATGTCCATGCCGCTGGTGAGCGGCGTGTCCTGCTTGTCTTGATAAGTCACGTAGTCCTGCAGTTCCACCCGATTCGGCGCTTTCGCCTTCCTCCGGTATTCGTTGATGAAGGCGTTTTTGGCAATGGTGAAAAGCCAAGCCTTGGCGTTGGTGCCTGCCTCGTATTTGTCAACGAAGCGCCAAGCCTTCAGCAGTGCCTCCTGGAACAGGTCGTTGGCATCGTCCTCGTTACCCGTAAGGTGGTAAGCGAAGTTGTAAAGCGCATCGGAATGAGGCATGAATTCGTCCTCAAAGATGTGCTCGAAATGCGTGGTTTTGTTGGCCATTAGTACCATAAACATACTTGTTTTCAGTTGATTCTCCCCTTAGTTGGGGAAAACCAAGGCTAATGCCCGTTTGAAAAAGGCATGACCGTGCAAGGTCAAACACCTTGCTTTCTGAAAAAAGTTCCTGAAACTAATATTTTTTGTAAAAAGGAGTACGGCAGGCAGGATAAATGGAGATAGAAAGAGCTTAAAATAAAAAAGGCCCCGTGAAATCAATCACAGGGCCTTTTAGAGGAAAAAAAAGGGTTGGCGGCGACCTACTCTCCCAGCCTTTAGGGCCAG
>CAYTZS010000157.1:0-12478 GCA_964442355.1 uncultured Saprospiraceae bacterium
GTCTCCAAGGCCATGCAGCCATGCCCCATCGTCATCAGCAGTGCACCCACCACTACCGCCCAGCGGTAGCCGATTTTTTTGTCGGCGAAGTAGCCACCCATCATCGTGGACAGGTAAACCAAGCCCACGTAGGAGCCGAACAAGGCCATCGCTTGCTCACGGGTCCATTCCCAGCCACCGTTGATGACGGTGGAGGTCAGGAACATCACCAGCAAGGCCCGCATCCCGTAGAAGGAGAAGCGTTCCCACATTTCGGTGAAGAAGAGGACAAACAACCCGGCAGGGTGGCCGATGACTTTGTTTTCAAAGAAGTGGTCTGTTCCGCCCTGCGGCGTCTGTGAAGTATCGTTGCTCATGCTTCTTTTTTACTTGATTTTGGTTGAAAAATAGGTGGAGGCATTGGGCCATCCACCAAAGGCGACTTGGCAAATGTAATACGCCATGTTACATTTTCCGTTTTTGTATGCATCTTTTGCAAGCTTGCCGCCAGTCCTTGAGCGAGCAGCAGACTCCCAAATTTATCCCAGCAAACCCCTACCTTCGCCGCACAAAAGCAGTCGAATGAGCTACGAGCCACCAGCAATCAGAAAAGTAAACGTTGTGCGATACGTGACGCCCCTCCGGGAAGGCGGCTCGCTGCCAGGTATCGTGGAGGCGGACGATGGGTTTCTGTACGTGCTAAAATTCAGGAGTGCGGGCCAAGGCACGAAGGCGCTCATTGCCGACCTCATCGGCGCTGAACTGGCCCGTGCGGGTGGGCTGAAAGTGCCAGAACTCGTCCTCGCTGATTTGGACGAAGCCTTTGGCCGCACCGAACCGGACGAAGAAATCCAAGACCTGCTGAAAGGCAGCACAGGCACCAACCTCGGCGTTCATTACCTCTCCAGTGCGATCAGTTTCGACCCAGCGGTGAACAAAGCCGACCCCATGTTAGCCTCCAAAATCGTGTGGCTGGATGCGCTGCTCACCAACGTGGACCGCACCGCCAAGAACACCAACATGCTGATTTGGAACCGGGAACTTTGGATGATTGACTTCGGGGCATGCTTGTATTTCCACCATAGTTGGGACAATTGGGAGCAATCGGCGCTGTCGCCATTTTCCAACATCAAATCGCATGTGCTGCTGGTGCAAGCCAGCCAATTGGAGGAAGTGGACAAGCTGCTGACTGCTGCTTTCACGCCAGCGCTGGTGTCCACCATCCTTCGCAGCATCCCCGACGATTGGCTGAACGGCCACGGCACCCCGGACGAAATGCGCCGGGTTTATCACGAGTTCTTAGCCCGGCGCATTGCCGCATCCAGCATATTTCTAAAAGCAGCCCAAGATGCAAGAGCGACACTTATTTGAATATGCGGTCATCAGAATCATGCCCCGTGTGGAACGGGAAGAGTTCATCAATGTGGGCGTCATTTTGCTTTGCAAAAAGCAGCACTTCTTGCAGGCTCGATACGAATTGAACCCCCAGCGGTTGGAGGCGCTTTGCCCCAATTGCGATGTCGAGGAATTGACGGCTCACCTAGATGCCCTCAGTCGCATCGCTGCTGGCGACCCTGCCGCCGGCCCCATTGCCCAGTTGGATATTGCTGGACGTTTTCGCTGGCTCACCGCTCAGCGCAGCACGGTGCTGCAACCCTCCAAAGTTCATCCCGGACTGTGTACCGACCCCATGCAAATGTTGGAGCAGTTGTTCCAGGAAATGGTGTTGTGATAGATACTTTACCACTTTCCAGTTAGCATTTTCTCTACCTCTGCTTGATAGCTTCGCCCAATGGGCAGTTTAACACCGCCCACCTCCACCTCCGTCGCCGTGAACGCTTCCACCTTGTCCCTCGCAACGAGGTAAGAGCGGTGGATGCGCAGCAAATTGGGGTCGTTCAGGTGTGCCTCGAACTCACCAAGCTGGAACCTCGTGACCACCGTTTTGCCACCTACCAAAACAATTTTCACGTATTCCTTCAAGCTCTCCACATACTGGATTTCATCGTTGAAAACCTTGACTTGGCGCTTGTTTTCGTTGAAAAAATGAAATGCTCGTGACTGGTGATTTGTGACTGGTGACTGGCTGGGGAATTGCTCATTTTCGACTGTCAACTTATTCACTGCCGCAAGGAAACGAGGAAAACCGAACGGCTTGAGCAGGTAATCCACGACGTTGAGTTCGTAGCCTTCAAGGGCGTACTGGTGGTAGGCCGTGGTGAGGATGACCTGTGGCGGATGTTGTAGGGTTTTCAGGAAGTCGAGACCCTTGAGCTTGGGCAAATGAATGTCGAGGAAAAGCACATCCACAGCATGGTTTTTCAAAAATTCCAACGCAGACAATGCATCCTCACAAGCACCTACGAATTCCAATGTCGGCACCTGCCGAATGTACTCCTCCAAGCCCTCGGCAGCGAGCGGCTCATCTTCGATGACGAGGCAACGTAGTTTAGTCATTTTAGGAGGTTTAGAAGGTTTAGGAGATTTAGGAGGTTTAGAGAGGCGGAGTTTTCAAAACTAAACCTACTAAACCCTCTCAACTTCCTAAATCTTCAAACGAACAACAAACCTATCTCCCTGATTATCAAGCCTTAACTCGTGCCCTGGGTAAATCAATTCCAGTTGACGCTTCACGTTTTTCAGGCCGATACCTTCGGCGATGTCAGCTTTGCCAGCGTCTTTTGGATTCTCCACTTGGAACAAAACTGAGCCATTTTTCACGGTTAAATCAATGCGCACCCAAGTCTCGCCACGGCTCTCGGAAGCGCCATGCTTGAAGGCATTTTCCACGAACGGCAGCAGCAGCAGCGGGGCAATGGGCTGGTCTTCGTTGTCCATGTTCACCTGAAAATCAGCTCGAAGACGGTCGCCGTAACGCAGCCGTTCCAATTCGAGGTAGTCTCGAATGACCTTCACTTCTTGCGAGATGCGGATGCGGGGCGTCGTGCATTCGTAAAGCATAAAACGCAGCAGGTCGGAGAGTTTCAGAATGGCATCGGGCGTGTCCTCGCTGCGTTTTCGGGCGAGGTGATAGAGGTTGTTCAAGGTGTTGAACAGGAAATGCGGGTTGGTTTGCGCCCGCAGAAAGTTCAGCTCCGATTGCAGTTTTTCCTCCACCAATTGCCGCTCCCGTTCGGCAGCCATTTGCCGAAGGCGAAAAAATTTCAGCGCCGACGCCACGCTCAACAGCAGCAAGATGTCAATGGACGACCACAGAAAACGGAAGAGTTTTCGGGCAAATGTGGCCACTGGCTCTGGCGACGATACTTCGTAGATGTGCGGATAAATGACGTGAATCCACAACAATTGGCTCAGAAATGTGGCCGCCACGGTTACCGATACCAGCGAAATCAGGAGGATAAGTAGGTTTTTTGAGCGGAAATACCTCGGCACGAGGTAGTATAGCACAAAGTAGGTAGTCGGGATTTTGAAAGCCAGCACCAACAGCTCGGCGGTGTAGCCCAACAGCATCCGCTCCCCGAAGCTGAGGTGTGCATACGAACTGCCCGACAGCGGTGCGTTCAGGTAGCCGTCGTAGAGGCCGTAAGCCAGCCAAAAGGCAATGTGGAGCAGGATGCGGCGGTGCTTCATGGGGCGAATTTCGCAAAAAAACCACCGCATCGCTGCCAGATGTTCCAAACGATACTTTGCTGCCCACGAACGACGGATTGCTTTGCAAAATACTGTCTGGCGGGTGTTGATTGCTGTTTTTACCAAAACAGAAAATGCAGGGATGCCCAGCGATAGTTTCGTTGAAAAATTCAGCTTTATGAAAAAAGAAATCACCCAATTGTTCTTCCTTTTCCTTGCTTCGCAAACCTTTGCGCAGGCACCGCTTTTTCAAAAAGTCACGACTGGGCCACACGTCACCACGCCTTCCGATAGCCGCAGCGTCAATTTTGTGGACGTGAACAACGACGGCTGGGAAGACCTGTTCATCAGCAACGGCCCACAGGCTGGCGCAGCCAACTTCCTGTACCTGAATGATGGCACAGGCAATTTTATTGCCGTTGCAAACGACCCCATCGTCACGGACGCAAAGCCGTTTGATGGCGCCACATTCGGCGATTTCGACAATGACGGCGACCTCGACGCCTTTGTGGTGACTTGGTACGGCGTAAAAAACTTCCTGTATGCTGGCAACGGCGATGGCAGTTTCACTTTCCTCGGCGATGCCGCTCCTTCGCAGTTGGGAACCTACTCCGAGACGGCCAGTTGGGGCGATTACGACCTCGATGGCGACCTCGACCTCTACCTCACCAACTCCGAAGGCGACAAGAAAAACAAGCTCTACCGCAATGAGGGAGGCCAAAATTTCACGCTAGTCACTGACGCTGGCGCTGCTGTGACAGATGCAAATGCGTCTCGTTCCGTCAATTGGGTGGACTACGACAACGATGGTGATTTGGACATTTACGTGTCCAATGAGGTGAATCAAAAAGACGACCTGTACCGCAATTTGGGCAATGGCAGTTTTGAAAAAGTGACCGCCGGAGCGCCGGGACAAACCAACCACGGCAGCATGAGCAGCAGCTGGGGCGATGTGGACAACGACGGCGACCTCGACGTTTTTGTGGCCAATTCAGGCAATTTTTCGGGACAGAACAACCAGCTTTTTTTGAATCAAAACGGTTCGTTCACTACAGTGACTACCGGAGATTTGGTCACGGACGGCGGCTGCTCGTTCGGCTCCAATTTCGGGGACTACGACAACGACGGCGACCTCGACCTCGTGGTGAGCAATGGTTATTGCAGCGGCAACATTGTCAACTTTCTTTACCAAAACGATGGCCTAGGCAATTTCACAAGAGACTTGACTAGCATCGAAGACCTGAACACGCCTTGCAGCTACGGCGCAGCTTGGGGCGACGTGAACAACGATGGGTTTCTCGACCTTGGCATTGCGACTTGCAAAAATTCAGGCACTGCTCCCCTGCCCTCCAACTTGTTTTATTTGAACAACGGAAACGCAAATAACTGGCTGAAAATCAAGCTAGTGGGCACGGTAAGCAACCGCTCCGCCATCGGCACACGGGTGTGGGTTACGGCCACCATCGGCGGGCAGTCGGTGACACAAATGCGGGAAATAAGTGCCCAATCGGGCTACTGCGGGCAGAACAGCTTGTCAGCACATTTTGGTCTCGCAGACGCTACCATCGTGGAAGCAATCAGGGTCAAATTTCTGGGGGGACAGGATACGACCTACACCGATTTCTCCCCAAACCAATGCGTTGAAATCGTGGAAAACATGCTGCCATCGTCCACAGAATCTGTTGAAAATGAAGCACTTGCAGTGAAGGTCTATCCCAACCCAGCTAGCGACAGCTTTAGTGTCACCATTGAAACCCTGCGGCCAATTTCGACCCTGAACTTGCGCCTGACCAACAGTGCTGGGCAGGTGGTTTTTGAGCGGAAATACGAGCAGGTAGGTGAAAACTTCACGGATAGTTTTTCTAAAACTGCGCTTGGCTTGGCCAATGGCGTTCACTATCTGACACTCGAAGCGGATGGTTTTGTGAAGACGGTTTTGGTGCGATGATGCAACGTGAGTTTGTGGCGATTTCTTGAAAAACTGAGCGCTGCTTTTAAACTTTGTGAAATTAAGCAGGTCACACCACTCTCGTTTTGCATAAAATTCAAAAATCACCAACATGAAGTTTAAGTTTCAATCCACCATCCTCACCTTGCTGGCGGTCGTTTTTGCCGCCAACATTACCTTGGCACAAGAAGCAGAAAGCACAGGACTACCCGGCGAAAACTTTAGTCTCGAAGGCGCACTGGAATTGTTCAAAAAGGCCGAATCTCCTGAAGATTTTGAGAAACTACTGAATACGGAAAACAACAACGTGAACAACCTCGACCTGAACGACGACGGCGAGATTGATTACGTGCGGGTCGTTGACAACATGGACGGCGACGTTCATGCCATCGTGCTGCAAGTCCCTGTGAGCGAGACGGAGTCGCAGGACGTAGCCGTCATCGAAATCGAGAAGACCGGCGGCGAGGAAGCCATTTTGCAAATCATTGGCGATGAGGATGTCTTCGGCGACCAGACGATTGTCGAGCCATTTGAGACCGAAGCCAACGAGAACGGCAAGAACGGCCCAAATATCTCCGTGGAACGGATAGTGGTAAATGTCTGGGGCTGGCCGAGCGTGCGCTTCGTTTACCGTCCTGGCTACCGGGTGTGGGTATCGCCCTGGCGCTGGAGGCATTATCCAGTCTATTGGAGCCCTTGGAGACCGAGGCCGTTCCATGTTTGGCATCCGTTGGTGGTGGTACATCGGCCTCATTATCATGCAGTTACCACGCACAGGGTGGTTCGGGCACATGCCGTTTACACGCCGCACAGGGCTGCCTCAAAAACGGTACACACCAAGACAACCGTGGTAAAAACTAGAAAAGGAACCGTGAAAAAGACAACCACGACGACGACCAAACGAGGCAAAAATGGCCACGTGAAATCGCAAACAAAAAAGACGACCGTGCAGGGGAAACGGCGCAGAGGCTAGTTAGAAACAGCGCAATCTGAAAAAAGCAAGAGCGGCAGGTGTCAATGACACCTGCCGCTCTTGCTTTATAAAAAGAAAGGGCGCCGTAAAGACGCCCCCTGAAAATTGAATTAGTATGAAAAAACTGCTCTTAAAATCGTTTGGGATGTGAAATCATCGCTGATCACCCTGAAAAACTGTGCCACTTTGCTGCTTAGTTTCTCGTTCAAACAGCGCCTTTTGCGCACTCTCCGTGGTTTCGATTTCCGAATAGAAAGTCTCCAAGTATTGAACAATGGACTCCCTTGATTCACGGTCCATCAAATCAAAATCGTTGACGATGTTCAGCAACTTTTCTTTCTTCGTTTTGAAGTAGTTCAACGTTGAATAAAGCTCTTTTGCCGAAGTCGAAGCCCCCATGAAGACACGCTCGCTGATTCGCTTTTGACCAACATCGGTATTCGGGCGAGCATAAGGTGCTGATACAATGGCCGCAAAATCGAAATCATAGGGCACAGGTATCAGCTTGTTTTCCTCTTTTTCTAGGATTTCGATATTCCGAAGTACTTCCACGCTCCAATCCGAATTCCCAATCATGTACTGGAAAACAGAAACGATTTTCTCATGCGCTGGGCTAAGTTGTGAAGGCTGAGTGCCCATCTTTTCGGACACTGTGCCGCTGGTGCGCCAGCTAAACTCTTCCTTGTCCTCAATCAAAAAGCCGTAACGAGTCAAACGGTAATCTGGATTTGACTTGTCCAAATAGGTAATCTTAACCAACTGCGCTCGCAAACTATTGGGTGTCAACTCGTTATACAATTTGTAAGCGAGGTACTCCCGCAGCACAAGCGACTTGGACAGGTCCTTGTCGTCAAGGCAGTGCGTGACCAGTTTCAGCTCGTTCATGTCGGAGAGGCCAGCCGCTTCCAGCTCTTGCTTGGAAAACTTGAGCTTGAGCGGTGGGAAGTCGCAGGTCATCCGGCGGAACCTTCCACGGGGCTTGGCCTTGGCCTTGAAACTGTGTATGACGCCGTTTTCATCTTCGTAGCTGAACTCGGCGTCTCTGTAATCTTCCGTTTTGCGCTTTTGCAAAAGGGAATCAATTTCTGTCAAAAGTGTCACTTCCAGCAAATCTTGCCGACTCATCACACTCAGCAGGCTTTGGTCGGAGTGGGGAACATTGCCCCAGTCTTCTTCCAGAACAGCCGCAGGTGCGCAGGAATTCATCAACAACAAAGCTAGAATGGCAAACAGTGCGGGTTTTGATTTCATAAATCGGGTTTTCATAATCTAGTAAAGGTTTTATACCATCCAGCTCAAAGCACAAAAATTCATGGAACTTGAAAGTCTAGTCCGAAACTTTGGACGAAAGCTTGGTTTTCATCGCCTGAACGTTTTCAGAAAAGGATTTCAACCAACCAACAAATACCTCTCCATACGAGGATTTTTTAGTGTATTTTCAACACAAACTTCGGATAAATAGTTTTTAAAAGCAATAGGAAATATTATTTCGGGTAAAATAGTTCCATTTGCCAAAACAGAATAAAAATCTTAAATCGGGTTAAACGCCAGAACGCTGACGATGTGGCCTAAAGACCACAAAAATCAAATATGGCTGTACGGCAAGCAGGAAAGCGGCGTTAAGAAATGGTTAATTTTCCCTCCGCAGGAATTTCAAAAGGTAGAAAACGGCCACCCCAATGAGCAAGAGCACCAATCCAGGCAATGCCTGATTCGGCCTTTCGAGCAGTGTGTTGAGGGCAAATGCAGCAGAAATAAGCACAAAAATGGCAGGCACGACCGGGTAGCCCCATGCACGAATTGGCCGTGGTAATCCAGCCTTTTTCTTCCTAAACACAAAGATGCCAGCCCCGGCCAACCCCATGAACGCAATGTCCATGAAGGTGACAAACGTGATGATTTTGTCAAAAAGTCCTTGAAAAAAGAGCAGCACAGCCATTGCCCAGACCACTTGCACCACCATTGCCACTACTGGCGTGCGCCAGCGGGGGTGTACCCAAGCGAGTTGCTTGAAAAAAATGCCGTCTTCTGCCATGGCGTAGTAAATACGAGGGGCCGACATCGTGTAGATGCTGATAGTGCCAAAAATCGAGAGCGCAATGGCCACTGCCACTGCCCTTCCACCCCAAGGTGCAAGTGTGGCAATGGCATCGCCCGCTACTGTTTTTGTGCCTGCAATGGCATCCAGTGGAAGCAGGAACATGTAAGCGAGGTTCACCAGCAGGTACATGCCCGTCACGATGAGTACCCCCAGAAACATCGCCCTCGGCACGGTGCGAGGGGCATCAATGGCCTCGCCAGCAACGTAGGAGGCGTGGTGCCAGCCACCCACGGAAAAAAGCACACCTATCAATCCGGTGAGCAGGGCTGTGGTGAGGTTAGCGGGCATATTTTGCCCCAACGAAAAATCAATGGACACCCGCTCAGCATCGAAGAAGACGAACCCAGCCACAATGATGGCTGCAATGGCAAGTAGTTTGAGCCCTGTGAAAAAATTGGCCAAACCCTGGCTCACGTTTACGCCTAGCACGTTTACCCCAGTGAGCACCAACATGGTCACGGCAGCAATCACCGTTTTTGTACCATCGCCCATGTCGGGGGCAAAAATCTTCATGTAATCGGCGAAGGCAGCACAAAGCCCAGCTAGCGCCCCCGTGTTTATCACCAACAAAATCACCCAGCCGTAGAGAAACCCGGCCAACTCACCGTAAGCCTCCTTCAAGTACACGTACACTCCGCCCGACTTCGGAAACATGCCCCCCAACTCGCTGAATGTGAGCGCTCCTGTCAGCGCAATGACGCCACCAATTGCCCAGACCAGCAGCACCAGCGTGACATTTGGCACCGCACTGACAATCTGACCGGGCGTGGCGAAAATGCCGGAACCGATACACGAGCCAACGGCAATCATGGTGAGGCCGTAGAGGGTCAGTCGTTTTTTCAGCAGGTCTTGTTGGCTCATTGCTCGTTGATTGAAAAGTTGCGTTTTGTTGGATAATTGCGAACTTCGGCTTTCGGAGCAAATAACCGCCTTTTTATGAAAAAACTATTGCCTTTGTTGATTTTGGTAATTGCGTTGGTGACAATCGTCATGTTGTTTCATGTGAACGAGCCGAGCGATAAACCTGCCACTGTTTGGGAGCAAAAAACCGAGGTCAAGGTGGATGCACGTTCTCTTTTTGATGAATTCGTGCGGGATGAAACAGGGGCAAATGAAAAATACCTGAACAAGATTATCGAAGTGACTGGCGAGGTGTCGACCGCCCAGACCTCAAATGGCAGCAGTTCGGTCGTGCTCCGCACCAACGACCCAACTTATGGTGTCCGTTGCCGATTGGAGCGTGGCCCCGGTGACGAAACCAAACGATACGAAGTGGGGCAGTCCGTAAGTTTCAAATGCGTTTGCAGTGGCTATGTGCAGGATGTTGAGATGGTGCAGTGTGTGGAGAAGTGAAATTGAGTATTGGGCGAACAGGCTATTTTTCAATTGTTCATTGTCACCGTAATTAACTCAATTTAAGATGAATAAGAAACAATCCATTTATTTCATTTCCATTTTTGGAGCGATGTCATTTTTTAACTTTCAATGTGATGAAGATGATGATTGTCCACTGGATAATAACATTGCCACGTTTAGTGTCACTGTTAATCCTAACGATAAGTCTTTTTTGAGAGGGGACACGATTTGGTTGGAGACAAATTTTGACACGGATCTTCCCTTAACCAATAAAAATGAAAGTATAGATATTAATAGTTCAAGCTGTTTCTACACAATTAGAGTAATGAAAGTAGGGAAAAACACGGTTGATATCAAGAGTGGGTTTCATGAATTTGAGTACATCAATGCAAATGGAAAGGTTTCCCAAGATAGCTTTAGCGATGGGTATAATGCTCCATCAAACATTTATAAAGGCTATATCGAATTTGATTGTCAGGATTCAGTTTGTAGTTCAAAAATAGGTTTGAAACCAAAGGAAAGAGGCACTTACTGTATTAATTTGTGGAATGGACGCTTTTTTAGAAACTTCAACGAAAATGTAGAATGCCCTCCTTTAGATGAATTTGAAAAAATTACGTTTTCAGTTGACGATTTTCATCGTGAACTTTATCAGGAATTGAATATTTCGGTGCTTCAATTGCCCCTGAATGGGGGAGGCTCTGCGACAATCAATGTTGAGGATAATGATTCAGCTTACATCTTTCAAGTTGAGTAAAAACTTGAACCCAGTCGCCTCAAGTTTAGCCCAGCACAACTTGGGGCTTTTCACTCAAACAACAACCGGTACAGTTCCTCAATCTTCCCAATCGTCTTAATTTCAATCTTGTAGCGCTTGGTGTCCAGCCCTTTGGTGTTGTATTTTGAGATGAACATCTGCTTGAAGCCCAGCCTATCCGCCTCTTGGATGCGCTGGTCAATGCGGCTCACGGCACGTATTTCACCGCTCAGGCCCACCTCACCGGCGAAGCAGGTGTCCTTCGTCACAGCCACATCTTGCAGGGACGAAATCAGTGCTGCAACAATGGCCAAGTCAATGCCGGGGTCTTCCACCCGGATACCTCCTGCGAGGTTGAGGAACACGTCATTTTGAGAGAACGGAAACCCTCCTCGTTTCTCCAAAACCGCCAATAACATGCTGAGGCGACGCAGGTCGAAGCCCGTGGCCGTTCGTTGCGGCGTTCCGAAAACTGCCGTGCTGACCAGTGCCTGCGTCTCGATGAGCATGGGCCTCATGCCTTCCATCGTGGCGGCGACGCTGCTGCCGCTAAGCTCCTCGTCGGTTTGCGAGAGCAATAATTCAGAGGGGTTGGAGACTTCCCGAAGGCCGCTTTCCTGCATTTCGTAAATGCCGAGTTCATCGGTGGAGCCAAAGCGGTTTTTCAGTGTCCGAAGGATGCGGTAGGTGTAGTTGCGGTCGCCCTCGAACTGGAGCACAACATCCACGATGTGCTCAAGGAGCTTTGGCCCGGCGATGGAGCCGTCCTTCGTGATATGGCCGATGAGGAAAACCGGGATGTTCGTCTCTTTTGCGAAGCGCTGAAGGTCGCCCGCGCACTCCCGCACCTGCGAGACGCTGCCCGGTGTGCTGTCTATGTGCGGCGAGGAAAGCGTCTGGATGGAATCAATGATGACGAGGTCGGGTGCCAAGTTTTGGGCATGGCTGAGAATTTTGGAGGTGTTGGTCTCCGTGAGCAAATAGCAGTCGGAGACTTGGCCCCCAAGTCGGTCAGCCCGCATTTTTATCTGCTCCTCGCTTTCCTCACCGCTTACGTAGAGGATTTTAGCTTTGATGCGAAGGGCGAGTTGAAGCATCAGCGTGGACTTGCCAATGCCCGGCTGCCCACCGATGAGTATCAACGACCCGCTCACGATGCCTCCGCCGAGCACCCGGTTCAGTTCCGAGTCAGTGGTTTCCATGCGGTGGGTATCACCCGTTTTCACGTCAGGCAGGGCGACAGGCTGTGGGTCACGGACGCCAGTTCCTGGATTTTTCCAAGCCCGGCTGCGCTCTTCGGGGGCAGTTTCCTTCATCACCACTTCTTCGATGATGGTGTTCCACTCGCCACAACTTTGGCAACGCCCCATCCACTTTGGAGAAGTAGCTCCGCAACTGGAGCAGACAAATATTTTCTTTAGTTTTGACAAAATGCTAATGTTTTATTCATCATTGTCATTTGATGATTGTGTACAAATAATACCCACTCATGTACGGATTTATCCCGTTCAGCACCTAACCGTGAGTCTTAACGTAAATGCTACGTTATCTTTACAGGCCGGGAATGGTTATTTACTTGATAAGTCAGTCGTTACTTTTTCTAGAACAACCGTCAATAGATTGTTCAAACAGTCGAGGAAGCTTTATTTATTGCTTTCTCAAAGACAGATTAGCCAGGCAATTTGCCTCGAAGATATATGTAGATTGTTTTCATTTGGTTTTTTGGGGTTATACAGGGTGCAACTTAAGTTGACACCCTGTTTTTTTTTTTTT
>CAYTZS010000158.1:0-12287 GCA_964442355.1 uncultured Saprospiraceae bacterium
GGGCGGAACGCCCCAAAAAGCCCCCTCCTCCCGGCGGCGCAGCCAAAGGCTGCGCGATTTTCGGAGCGAAAAATTGCAAAGCAATTTTTCGCTCCTTTTGAGAACGAGGGGCAAGGAAAAATGTCAATTAATTTAAATTACAATGCAATAAGCAATTCAACAATATAACAATTCAACAGTACGGCAATTCAACAACCAACTCTCATCGCAGCAACGAGATATTCCCCTTTTTGAAGAACTCCTGACCATTGTAGCACTTGGCCCGCAGGTAGAAGCCGTACACATCGGGGGCGAGCGCTTCGCCATTGAAGTTTCCATCCCAACCAATCGTCTGGTCTTCGGTGTAGAAAACCCGTTGTCCCCAGCGGTTGTAGATGGCCAATTCCATCTCGTCCACGATGTTGCTGCGGAGGTAGAGCACGTCGTTTTTACCACTGCCGTTCGGTGTGAAGGCATTGGGGAGAAAGATATAAGGTTCGTCGCAATCAGGATTCAACACCACAATGGTCACTTGCCGGAAAGCTTGACATCCGCCCTCATCCGTCACCAACACCGTGTAGAGTGTGGTTTCATGCGGTGTGGCCACAGGGTTATGGATGGTCGGGTCGCTGAGGTCCTGATCCGGCGACCACTCGTAGGTGTAGCCAGGCCAGTAGTCAATGGACAACTGCGATGACTCGCCGGAGTTGTAGTAAATCGTGTCCATCGTGGAGGTGATTTGCCCCAAGGTCGGCTCGATGTCGTAGTAGTACACGTCGGCAGTATCCTGTTCGTGACAGCCGTACTGGTTGACGGCATCCACCACGTAGATTTCATCCATTTCCAAACCAGTTACCACGATGCTGCCATCCGGGTTTTGCACGGAAATGTTGTCCGTAGGCGTCCAGTTGTAAATCAAGATTTGGTTAGGATGGTGATTGATAACTGGTATCGTCAAGTTGCCAATTTCCTCACAGTAGTTGTAAATGTCATCCACTGAAATATCAACAGGATAAGCGTAAATGACGATTTGCGCCGTGTCACGGCAACCGAGTGTGTCGGTCGTTTGCACGTAGTAAAACTCCGTTTCGTTGGGCGTCACCGTCACATTGGCCGATGTGCTGAACGGATTGGAGAAGTCAAGTGACTGCGACCAAGCAATGTTCGTGATGAAGTTGGAAGAATAGGTAGCCGAGAGCAGCACGTCAATGCTGTCGCAAATGACGGTATCTATCGGTGTGGTCTCCAAGCCGTGCGGTGGCATGACCCGCACTTGCACCGTTTGGGTAAACGCACAGGTATCTGCTCCGTTGTAGCCAAAGATGTTCACCTGATAAAACTGGTCGTTGGACAAAGTGGCAACTGGGTTCGGGCAAGTGGTACACGAAAGTCCCGTCGAAGGTGTCCAGAAATAGGTCAGATTCGAACCCTCCGCCTCTGGGTTTAGCGGCGTGGGCACTTCTGGGCAGATGTCCACCGTCTCCCGAATCAACGGGTTGAAGTTGTAGGTGGTGATGTCGAACTGCTCTGTGCTGCTACATCCCCACTGGTTGGTGACCACCACTTCGAAAAGGGAAGTGAGGCCCTGCTCGCTGGTCACGCTCGGGCAAGCCGAATCGCCACCACTGAGAATCGTGCCGCCGTTGGAGGCCGTCCAATCGTAGGTGAGGAAGTCCGAGGGGTCGAGGTTGGTGACGCAGAGGTCGTAGCTGGGCATCGGGCAGGTGTCGATGACGCCACCGCCTTGCAGCAAGATGTCGAGTTGACGGTTGGCCACCACCACAGCATCAGTAGCGGTACAGCCGTAGCTGTCTGTCACACAGACAGTGTAGGTTTCGGCGCCCATGGGGTCCACGGAGATGGAAGGCACGTTGTTGCCCAAAATATTGCCAGCAGCATCCTTCCAGATAGTGGTCACCACGGGCACGTTTGTTTGCGCCGAAATCTGGATGGGTTCGCCACACGTGAGCGTGTCGGTTGTCTCAGTGATGTCAATGATTGGTGCAGCGAAAACGTCCACTTCAATCGCTTCCTGGCATTGCTCCAATCCGAAGCTGCCAGATACCGTCACCGTGTATGTCGTTGATTGTGAAATGGTTACATTTGGATTCGGGCAGCTGGTACACGACAAACCCGTGGAGGGCGACCACGAGTAATTCAGATTGGGGTTAGCGCCCGGGTTCAGCGCCTCGGTGACGCCTGGGCACACTTGTAAATCTTCCACGACAGTGGGCACAAAGGCATAGCTGGCGATGCTCTGCGACAGCGAGGCCGTACAGCCAAACTGGTTGGTGATTGCCACCGCATAGGTAGCCGCTTCTGAGGCGGGCGGCGTCACCACGGTGACGGTCGGGCCATTGGCAGGCGGCAAGATTTGGCCTGGACCCGTTACCGTCCAGACGTAGCTGAGGTTGTGGTCGGCCACGAAGTTGTTCACGGTCAGTTGCACTTCGGTTTCGGGGCATTCTGCACCTGCGTTTTGCCAGTTAACATCCACGGATTCATCCGCCACGAGCACACTGTCCCGGTCTTGGCAACCGTATTGGTCGGTGCCGACAACCTCGTACTCCGTATCGGCAGATGGCAGTATCGTCAGGCAGTTCCCCGAACCGACTAATCCTCCGGGAGCTACAAACCATTGATAGTCAACATCCTGCAAATTGGAGCTGGCGCAAAGCGTGACAGGGTTGCCACAAGTGAGCGTGTCAGGCGGTGTGGCCACCTCAATTTTTTCAGGCACAAAAACCGTCACAGTCCTTGTGATGGAACAAGTGTCGGGCGAAAAGTTGGTGATTTCAACGGAGTAGGTCGTCGTCTGGGTTGGCCAAACGGTTGGGTTGGCAGCCGTTGGGTCGCTGATGGCGATGTTTGGCGTCCAGTTGTACTGGTAATCTTGGTTGCCAACGGGGTTCAGTTGCGTGGAATCGCCCTGGCAAAGCACGAGCGTATCGGAGAGGTTTACCTCGATGAATTCGAGCTTCAGTTCCTTCGTTTCAGAGCCGCTACAATCGTTGTTGGTGAAAATGGTCATCGTCACCTCAAAGGTTTCACCCGCATAAATCGTGAAAACCGGACTGGCCAAATAGGAGGTATCGCCGCTGCTCGTCACCCAGAGGTAACTTTCAATCGTCGTTCCGGTTTGCAGTATCGTGGTGGCATCGTGAAAAAGCACTTCCACACTGTCGGTCTCGCAGGCAAGGTACTCAAACGTGAAATCGGGCACGAACTGGGTGCCTTCGATAACGATGTCTTTTATCAGCGTGTCCACACAGGCGAGGTCAAAATCCATCGTCAGGCGCACCGTGTAAGTGCCTGCACCGGGGTAGGTGTACATCGGATTGTCAAGGAGCGAAGTATCACTGGTGGTAGTCGTGTCCCCGAAATCCCACGAAAAATTGAAGGCTTGGGTGCTGGTGTTGATGAACTGCACATTACTGCCGTTGCACTCCACGATGTAGTCAAAATTCAGCACGTTGCTGGTGTCCACCACTGCCACGTACACGCTGTCCGTCGCGGAGCAACCAAACTGGTTGGTGGCCGTCACGTACAGCCAGCGCTCACCGGGGATGACCATTACATCGGGGTTGGGCACGTCCGTGGGGCCGTTGATGATGTTGATGGGCGTCCACTGCCAAGTCAGGGTATCGTTCTGGTCGAGGTTGGTGGCGTAAATATCCAACGGCTCATTGGAGCACTTGATTTGGTCACCTACCGCTTCGATATTGGGCGAACCGCCAACTACCTGAACTGTGTCATAATAGTGGCAGCCTTGCGGGTCAGTGGCCCGCACCACGTAGGTGTCGTAGCCAGAAACTGAAACAATGATTGAGTCCACATCACCTGCCACCTGCACCCCATTTTCATCAAACCAAGCATAATCCACGGGCAGGATGTCCACCGTGGCATGAAGTGTGGCAATTGAATCGCAGGTTTCTACATCGTTGCTGGCCACGACGTTGACATCGAGCGGTACCACGACAGTCACTTGGCGGGTAATCGAACAAGTATCAGCACCGCTCAGGTTGCTGACGATAGCGGTGTAAACGGTTGTTTGTGAGGGGTTTGCGTGAGGGCTTGGGCAGTTGGTACAGCTCAGCCCTATACCCGGCGACCACGTGTAGATGAGGGTCGTATCGCCGCCGGGATTGAGCGTCACGCCACCATTGAGGCAGCCGAGCACTTCGCTGTCATCTTCGAGGTTGGGCAGCTCCGTCAGGTCAATCCACAGCGAGTCGAGGGCGGTGGTATCGGTACAGTTTTCACTGGTTGCCACACTGAGAGTCACGTACAGCCAGCCCTCTTGCCCAATCATGATGGTCGGGTTCATCTGGCTTGAAGTGCCGGTGTAAACCCCACTGAAAGTCCAAAGCCAACCGTTCGTATCGTCTTCGCTGTTGATGGTTTGGTCAAAAAACTGGATGGAAACTGTGTCTTCCTCACAGCCGGTATAACCAAAACTGAAGTCAACTTCCAAGGTTTTTTGCTCCAATACAATGGTTTGTTGGATGGTGTCCTTACAAACGGCGTTCGGTGGCGTCATCAAAGTGACCAAATACTGACCGAAGTCAGGGTAGTCCCAAGTTGGAAGAGCTTCCGTCGAAACATCAGCTTGGGTAGTGGGGTCGCCGAAGTCCCAGACAAAACCAGAAGGCGCAAACTGGCTTTGGTTGATGAAATGCACGATGGTAGCATCGCAGTCGGTGTCCGGTGAAAATGCAAGTTGCACAGGCTGATACACCTCTGCGAGTACTTGTGCCGTTGATTGGCAGAGCCCTCCAAATCCAGTAATTGTAACCGTGTAAACAGTATTTTGGAGGGGTGCAACAACTGGATTCGCCAAGTTTTGCTGGGCCGCCGGTACAGGCGGTGCCCACTGATACGTGAAGCCGGGGACAGCCCCTGCCGGGTTCAGCTCCACGCTGGAGCCAAGGCAGACCGGTGCCACTGGCGGCAAGTTTGCCGATGGGTTGTTGCCACCTACGGCAAAATTCACGGTCTTCGTTTGTTCACAGTCGTTTTCGGAGCGAGACGTAAGCGTTATGGTTCCGCTTGCAGGGTTTGGCAGCAGGAAGACCGGGTTTTGCTCATAAGATACCAATGTCGTATTTCCGTAAGTCACGAGCCATTCCCACGCGACCAAAGGCGAAACACTGTCCGTTGAGAGGTCATTTAGCACGAGCACCGACTCAGTAGCGCAGTCGTAGGTTTGCCACGAAAAATCAGGCGTGAGCGAGTTGTACTGGAGGAAAATCTCGTGATAACCCGTGTCCACGCAAGCACCAACCGGCTCCGCAATCAGGGCAATTGTGTAAGTCCCAGTATCTGGGTAGGTGAATGTTGGTTCTGTTTGGGTGGATGTTGGGGTCAGGTTCGGCCAGTCAAAATACCAGACAAAGTGTTGGGCAATGTCGGTGTTGTTCCCAAACTGTACCGTCAGGTTGTCGCATTGGGCATCTGGGGCAACGATTTGCACGTCCAATTCTGCGCAGGTGCCTACTTCGTATTGGAAGTCACGTCGCACCACGGACAGCAGTTGACCGTTGCGATATTCCTCCACTAAAACCCCGACGACAAAGCGGCCTTGAATATTGGGAAGCCCCGTTATCAGACCCGTTTGCTGGTTGATGGTCAATGGCGCAGAACTTGGCCCAAGCAGTTGGTTCAGATTGTAAGGAGGATCCAGCCATGTCACATTGGCGTATGGTGGTGGCTGTATAAGCGAGTCAATGCCAAGCGGTGGAGCAATTGGAACGGGTTGTGGGTGGATGAAACTGCCACCAGTGAACGGGGTGTAAAATTTGTAAGCCAAGCTGTCTCCATTGAGGTCGGTAGCGGCATGTGGGTGCTCAATTTCCTTGTTTACACACACAAAAACCGGTGGGTAAAAACCGAATTCTGGGCTGCTGTTTTGCAAGCTCCTGGCGAGTGGTGTCACGTGAAGCCAGTAGGTGGCGCCTGCAAAAGTGGGGGAGACAATGTTCAGGATATCATTGTTGCGACAGCAACGCTGGTAGGTGATGTAAAAACCTCCAGTTCCTGAAATCTTGAAAATGCGCTGGTAGCGGCTAGCCTCCACGCAGACACTACCCGGCACAAATAGGCAGGGATCTCCCGCAATGTTGTTGGGAATTGTGTCAAAACTGACCCTCGGCAGGAACATGGTGTCCTTTGCAACAGTGGGCCACTGCTGGCCATTTTCCCTGAAAATGCCGATGTAAGAAACAGGGTCGGCAGCGGCAACTGGGTCGCCGTTGCTGTCATAATCTTGACAATTGCGGTACAAGTCCAATGTAATCAGGTACCGGTCATTCCCCAAGTACTTGTACGTCAGCTCACCGCCGATGATGTGGGTAGCCCAGAGCGGCTGAGCAAGTACGACCCCAAGTGCTGTTAAGCCAATGAGTATGAGGTTTCGAAACATTCGTCTTGGATTTTTCATGGTGAAAATGCTTTCATTCATTTGGTTTGGGAAAATGATTGGAACAAGAGCAGAAATTTTGTGCTTCGTCGGCATCAATTTTCTGCCACACGCCGTGCCCCGATGATGGCGACTTTTCGCTCAAAGGAGGCCACTACAGAATAAATACTTCCCCGCTCGTCGTCCAATCGGTCACTGATGAACTGCGGGGCCAACTTTTCACCGTAGCCTACCACTTGCATGGTCAGCATCCCTTTTTCCACAAAAGGTTTTAGTATGCCGCCACGCCATGTTTCGAAATGATTTTTCAGGCAGTCGGATCGACGTTGCGAAAGGTCGAAGTTGTAGTCCTCGCTGGCCCTGGGGCTGGTGAAACCTTGGATGACAAGCTCAACTTTGAAGCCTCCGTCGTCCATGATGTCAAGGATGTTTTCGCTGAAAACCTCCAGGCTGAGGTAGCCGTTATTCACCTCCCGGTCAAAAAAGGCTTCCATCCGGCGAGCCGAGGTCAGGCTGTCGAAACCAGCCAGCTCAGTCACGTACTCCTTCACGAAAGTGTCCTTTCGGAGCATGTATTTTTCCCAAGTTTCCTTGTAGCTGAATTCCGTGGTGGTTTTGCGGGTGCGGGGATTGGGGTGGTCGTTGTCGAAGTAGATGACCAGCGGTGGGAAGTCTTCGATTTCCTTGGGTTTCAAGAAAAGTTTTTCTGAAATATCCATCGTCGTTACGTCCGTGCGCAGGTCAATGTCAATGGTATCGGAGAAGTAGGCCACTTTGGAGCCAATGAGCTGGTAATTTTTGCCACGGTCCAGCACAAAGTCCACGTCGTTGCCAGTTTCGTTCTTTTTGAAATCAACTTCTTGGCCATCCACCGCCAATCGCACCTCTACGCCCTTGAGCGGGTTGCCGTTTTTCTTGTTGAAAGAAGTTACGTGAAGGTCAACCTTTTCGGGAACGAGGTACAGTTTGCGCTCCAAAGTGCGCTGGTTTTGATAGGTAGGTAATTTCAAGTCCACCTCTTCCCGAATAGGCAGAAAGCCAGGCCGAGTGGCCAGCACCACATATTTCGTGCCCTTCTTCAGTGGGAAATTGAAGTCGTTGGCATCGGGGTTTGTAATGCTCGTGATTGGGATTTCCCCTTCTTTTCCAACCTCAAAAAGTTGGAGTGTAACCCCGTTCAGCGGCTCGCTGTCTTTCTTGTTGAAAGTCAGCACGTTGAGGTCAAGAATTTGGATGGTAAACTCATAAATATCGTTGCAGCAAGCCTCAAACTCCGGCTCCAAAACCAAGCTGCCCAACCTACTCGACGAGATATAGCCCTTAGTACGGGTGTCGTTCAACCAAAAATGTGTGTCGTTGTAGCTGCTATTGTAAGGAACTGGCAAGTGCTCGAAGTCGTGCCATTTGTCCTCATTTAAATTGGCTTGATAAATATCGTAGCCGCCAAAGCCCTGCCGGCCATCCGATGCAAAGTACATCGTCTTGCTTTGGTGGTGGTAAAATGGTGTGACATCGTTTTCAGGGGTGTTGAGCAATGTCTCGTTCACCGGCTCCGAGAATACGGAATCACCCTCCAACTTCACCGACCAAATGTCGAGCTTGCCCTGCCCACCAGGCCTGTCCGACACAAAAAACAGCCAATCCTTGCCCGTGACTTCATCAAAACTTACATGCGGGTCGGTTGCCGTGTGACCAGGGACATTGATGCTTGCAGGCAGTTTGACCGGATCGCCGAAGCTATTATTGTCGCCGATGGAACGGGCCCAAATCTCACACCTCACTTCTGTGGTTGTGCCCACATAATCGCAGAGGCAGTAGTAAATCTTCGTGTTTGATTTATTGAAATCAGCATGTGCGGTATGCCGACTACCATCGTTGAACTTGAGTTTTTCACCTTTGTTCTTGGCATTTTTGGCCATCATTTCGATGGAATACTGCCGGGGGGCTTCCCCTTTTTTAAACTGCCGCTGCTCGCTAAGCGACGAGTAGTACAAATCCGTGCCTTTGATTTGCGGAGCAAACTCCGACCACGCCGTGTTGACTTCATCACCGAGCCGCTCCACTTTCACATTCTCATCAGGCTGCTTGATGGCCTCTATCGCCCAATTTAGCGACTCGATTTCCTTGCGAGCCGCGGCAGCATTCTCTGGGAATTTGACACCCTGCTCATCAGCGAACTGCTGAAAATAAGCCTGAGACTGCTCGTACTTGCCTTGCTTTTTCATTACCGTGGCAAGCCAAAAATTGGCGAGCGGATAAGCCTTGGCAGAGTCAGCGGCAATGACCTTGGTGTAGGCCGTGTCAGCAAAAGTGTAGGATTCGAAAAGCCGGGCGGCTTCGGCGTACTTGTAAAGCACATCGGTGCGCTCGCCCTCGATGTACATTGCTTCTTGGTAGTGCTTCATGGCTGAATAGTAGTTCAAGTCCTTGAACTCCTCGTCGGCGGCCTTCATGTACTGCTTGAAGGTTTGGCCAGAAGCTAGGTTTGAAGCCAATGCAATGAGCAGGAAAAGGGGGAATAAACGTCTCATTTGCCTTATTTCAATATTTGGATAGCTGTTCATACGGGTACAAGTTTTGGGGTTTTTGGAGTTGGGGGTGTGGCTTTTTGGGGTAGACAATTTCAAAAACTCAAACACTTAAATCAATGGGCAGGCTTTGAAAGCCTTCAGCGGATACACTTTGTGAATGATGTACCGGATGGCGATTTCAGGGCCACCGTTGCGATTGGTCGCCGTGTTGAAAGCAGACACGTTCATGTCCCAACTCAGCCCCACCATCAGGTCACGGTAGTGAAATTCAGCAGCAGGCATGAGGGCATCGCCAATAGCATTGAAACGGTAGCCAAAACCCAGTTGTACAGCCATCTCTTTCGAACGCTGTGTGCTGAAATAGTAGCGATAGCCCGCACCCACCAAAGCCTCGAAATACTCACCTTGGTTCTGTGCAGTAGCAGCGCCAACGATGTCGCCTTTTTCGTTCACCTGCACCACTGGCATGATGTAAAAGCTCGCACGGATGGGAAGCTCGCTTTTGTCGTTGTCGTAAAAACTTTGGTTGGGCTGGTTGATGTGGTGGATGCCAGCACCGAAGTCCACCTTTGAGCGACTTTTTGGAAACTGCCGCCTGAAATTGACGCCAGTACCAAAGTCTGGATAAGCCAACTTGGTGTCGTCAAAGTCTTCGCCCGTGGGGCCGTTTGGGTCAAAAACGTCGCCGTTCCACATCTCGTCCCACGTGAGGTTTCCGAAGTCAAAACCCCGCTGGCCAAATCCCACCGAAGCGCCGATGGACAGAAAACTGTTGCGGTCGAGCATTTTCGTGAAGGAACCCGTGAGCATGACTTGATTGCGGGACAGGTTGCCATCGCCAGCCTCATCGTGGTAGAGATTCATGCCTGCGCTGAACCACCAACGGTCGTGGTTGATGTTGTAAAACTTCTTTTCAGCGGAGACATCGAAAGTCTTGAACGGTGAATTGGCAGTGTTCCATTGGCTGCGGTAGAGGCTACTGAGCCGGATGTCGCCCTTGGAAATGCCCGTGAGCGCAGGGCTCATCGTCAGCGGGGCGTTGTAGAATTGGCTGAAGTGGATATCCTGTGCACGCAGCGAGAGACTCCCCAACAGCAGAACGGGAATCAGAAGTTGTAATGTTGTTTTCAAGGCAATGTTCATTTTGACCCTAAGCTAAACTTGCAAGTTCCGGTACAAAAAATCGGAACCCTGCTTGAGGGGGGATATGTTAATGAATCGGTTTTGTACGCATTATGTTCGAAAATGCATTTAACATCAAACGCAATATACTGATAATCAGCGCAAAAGCGCAATGACTCACTGACAAGTTTGCGCAAAAGCATTCAAATTCATTTCATACTGGCAAATTCCAACAAACAACAAAGTCAGCAGCTATGTTGGCCATGCTGTATTTCGCAACTCGTTAGCCCGCCGCCTATGTACCAGTCGTTTTTAGTGTAAAACCAGTTTTTGCACGCTGGCTTGCGTGCCGGATATAATTTGTAAAAAATAGACCCCTTTTGGAAAGCTACTTAAATCAAACACTAGCTTGTGGGTCAAATTGGTGTGATTCTCTAATGTTTGCAACGCAAGTTGTCCTTGGTTGTTCAGTATTCTGGCTACAAAGTTAGTTTTTGGTTTGAAAAATTCAACACTAATTTTTCCGTCCGATGGGTTTGGGTAAACCTGATAGCCATCCACATCCCCTAGCTCAAATCCCGTTGCCGAGGCACAGCTATCCACCGAAACTACTATGTAATTGGACAGCACTGGGTTCATCTCCAAACAAGCCACCGTAGAATTTAGGCTACAAGCCACCACGTCTTGATCGTTGAGCTGGTTGGTGGTAAACGTCGCTGCCCCGCTGCCCGCTGCCTGACCATTGACCATCCACTCGAAACTAGGTGAAGCGCCGCCGTTTGTAGCCGTTGCAGTGAAAGTCACGGTTTGCCCCAAGCAGATTGTTGAATCAAATGATGGCTCCACCACGACCGAAGCTGCCACGTTTTCCAGCACTTCGAGGGTAAGCACATTTGAGTTCACCGGGTTTTCCAACAAACAAGTTTTCGAAGATGTCATGGCACACTGCACGACGCCGCCCTCAACTGGGGAGGCTAGCAGCAGGGTTGGTGCATTCGCACCAACCGCAGCGCCGTCCAGCGTCCATAAATATGAGGGAGAAATGCCGCCGTTGATGGGGGTAGCAGTGAGGGTAACCGGGTTGCCTTCGCAAATCGGCCCTGCATCAGCAGCAATGGTTAGAGACGCTGCCAAGAGGCTTTCCACACTGATGACCAAACTATTTGACGTTGCTTGTTGATTTACCACACAGTTTTCAGAGGATATGACCTGGCAGCTAAACACATCGCCGTCCACCAACTGGTCTGCGACAAACGTCTGCACGTTGCTGCTGGTGGGGTTACCGTTTTTGAACCATTGAAAATTGGGGAAATTGCCACCATTTTCGACAGCAGCACTGAGCGTGACAGACTCTCCAATGCAGACTTCCATTTGCGAAGCCGAAATTTCCAGCGTGACAAGACCCGGTTCGTTGACTACCAAAACGGCGGGTTGGCTCGTCGCACTGCCCGCTGAATTGGTCACTGTGCAAGTATAGCTACCTGCATCGCTAGCGTCAGCGTTGGCGATGTTCAATACGTTTTGTGAAGCCCCCTGAACGAGTACCCCGTTTTTATACCATTGAAAATCAAGCGGTTGTACGCCGTTTGCGCTCACGCTTAAAACCACGTCTGTTCCCTCGCACACCGTCTGCGATTGTGGGCTTTGCGTGATGAGCGGAGCTGCGCCCATCGCTGAACCAAACTCGTACACGCCCATGTCCACCGTGTTGTTGTGGATGCGGGGTAGGCTGTCGAGGTCAATGCCGACGCCCGTTTGTACGATAGCCGGGTTGTCGCCAAAGTCAATGGCTGGGGAGCCACTGCCGAGGTGGAAGTTGGCACTTGCCGGGCTGACAAACAGTGGGTCTTCGTTGAATATCAAGCCGTTGCCGCAGTTCACGCTGCCTCCGTTGCCGTTGTAAAGTGCTGTGCAGTCAGCCACGTCGGTCAGCGAGTTGCTAATGGTAGGCGTACCCCAAATGATGCGGAAGACCTTGCCTTCGCCAGCCGTGTTTGCCCAGAGAATGCAATTGCGAATCGTGGGACTAGCCACGCCTGTGCCGCCTTCTCCCGCATTGCAGTAAATGGCGCCACCAACATTGGCTTGGTTGCCGTAAAACGTGCAGTTGGTAATCATGGCGTTGGCGTTGCCAAGTTCCGCACCGAGGTTGTAAACCGCCCCTGCCGAGAGGGCCATGTTGCTGAAAAACAGGCAGTTGGTCAGCTCCGGGCTGCTGTTGCCCTCCACCTGTGAGG
>CAYTZS010000159.1:0-12285 GCA_964442355.1 uncultured Saprospiraceae bacterium
CGGGGAAGCGGGTGTATCGGCAGCCGTTTTTGGGGGAGAAGGCGGTGCTGGGGTAGGAAAATAGCAGCAGATTTTTTTCAAAAAGTTTGCAAACTCAAACCTGTAACCCGCTTGAACATCGTATCGGTACTCAACAAAGTAGCTTGTTGATGAAGTGCCGTTGCAGCGATGATTGCATCCGGTAGCTTAAGGTTAAACCCTTGACGGATTTGAATGATTTTTTGTAAAAGTGCAGTGTCGGATGCATTGAGGCTGGTCGTTTCCACCCGGTTCTTGAATTGGTTAAACAATGCTACATCCGAAGCAGAAAGATTTGGAAAGGAGAGAAATTCCAGTTCAACGATAACGGGAATGCCCACCCAAGTGGCACCTTGGAGCAATTGCACTAACCCGGTATGCCCACCAAGCAGGGCAATCACGGCATTTGTGTCGAGCAGAAACCTACCATTCATCCCTCAAAAGGCGTTGTTGAGCAAGTGCATCCCCTTTCCATTCCAGTTTACCTGCAAGGTCGGAAAAGTCGTACTTGCGGGGCGCTGGTTCTTTTGCGTCAGGAGTTGAAGCAGGCTGGACGATGGTCACGTAATCAAGTGTTCGGAGAAATTGCAGCAACAGCTTGAAACGGCTTTCTTCTATTTTTATCAACAATTCCTTCATGGATGAAAAATTTGGTGTACAAATGTAACAACTGTTGCCCTGATTTCAAACTTCGGCAAATGCGCCCTTCCCACCCCCCGATAGCTATCGGGGTCGGGGCGCTGACGAATACGCTGTACAAGGCGACAGGGAAGCGGGTGTACCGGCAGCCGTTTTTGGGGGAGCAGGCGGTGCTGGGGTGAGGAAAGACAGGTAGTTCGTTTTACAAAAAGCCCCTTGTTAACTGCCAAGGGGCTTTTGCATTTAAGACACTTTCTTGGGACGTATTAAAAACTAGCTCAAAGTTTTTTTCATAAATATTATTTTTTTCAAAACAAAATACACCTAAAATAAAGGGGTTCCAAGCCATTTTAGTTTTATTACTTTGTGCCAAGGCAAATTTGTTTGGCAGTTCAATACTATGACGAAAACTAACACCCAAAATGAAAGGATACCACAATGATTACTACACTAGGCGCTCAAAATTAAGCAGGAAAGCCCAGCAAAAGCAAGCAAGGCCAAAAATCGATTGGTGGGTTATAACTATCCTCATAGGTTCGTTAGTATTGCTTTTATGGTACCTCAATGATGAGTGCCCGGTAGCTGTACCAATACTTTTCCTGTGCTTCCTTTTTGTTTTCGTCGTTTTTACCGTGCATTGGGCGGTCAACACTTATGCTGTGCCAGCATATAATGAAGACCTTTCTGGCGAAGACCATTCCTTTTCCTTCATAGTCAGGCACGTCTTCGTCCCGCTGGCAGTGGGCTTTATGGCCATGATGGTTGCGGAGAGCATCAACCCTAATAAAATCCCCGTGACCATCGCCGTCGGCGATTCTCATTCGGGGTACCAATCCAACTACCAGATAGAGGTACAAGACCAACATATTGACCCCGCCATCAGGACTCTGGGCGACTTCAACGAGATTTTCGATATGCGGGTCATTGGAGTCACGCCTTACGAACAGTTGCTGGCCGATATGACACGTGGAAAGGTTGACATGGCGGGCATCCCTCCCTATGAGCACGTCTTCTACGAATGGCTCTTCGACCAGAATCTAACGATGAGGGATGAAAGAATTGAAGCATTTCGCATCAACTATGAAAGAGCCGAAGTGCTGGCCTTCAAGAGCACGACAGAGACTGGCAATTATTTCCTACCGGGACTGCTGTTCCATCGGAGAGACAACCCAGAGCTACAGTATATTGAGGACAATGGTAAAGTGATAGATACAATTATAGAAAAAGCTAAGAAAGGAAAGGTTATTTTTTACACATCAGGCCAACTTATGTCCTCTTCGGGTAAGAACGTGCCGCTTTCGTGGATGCTCCATCTTGGAATCGGCAGGTCATGGATTGACTCCACCTTTTCTGTGTCCTCCAGCGAGGTCCTTACGGTCTTGAGTGAGTGGTACAAGCGGGACAACCTTTGTGCTGACAGCATGCATAACCTTTGCTCGCCTACTAAGCAAAACCGCTATAGTGTCGCCTTTTTTTCTTCGAACCAGTGGAGCATCCTTAAACGGTACAAACCAGAGGTGGCAGCGGAGTTCAGGTGGGTGCCCATTGAGGGTTTACCCATTCCCTATGAGCCTGTGCTGTACCGCCCAGATAAATGGAGGGAGAAGTTCGACAGTGGGGGCAAACGCTGGTGGGACATGGTCACGCTGCGCAACATCAAGTTTTGGAAAAGCAGGGGCGTTGTCATTGAAGAAAGCCTTGAATCTTTTATGACGGTGCCAGATACTACTTTGGATTTGAGGCACCTATGGAGGAATAACAACGCTGAGTTCATGGACATGCTGCGCTCTGGAAGAGTAGTTTCCAAAGATACTTTGAAAAGAGAAATCAAAGTCTGCTTCCCAGCCCCATTCGATATAGACAACAGGCAGCTGCAATATGAATTTGAAAAAGACAGCATATACGTATTGGAACTCTACACCTTGAAAAAGAGGCAAAATTATAACCGCTTCGACAATCTTGGCGGATTTGATTATCCATTGGAAAGGAGTGGGCGTAAAAGTTTTAATCTCAAATTTGTTGATGATATATCTAGTCATCTCGACAAAGGCTCGTCAGAGTACCTTTTTAGTGAGGTTAATCAAGGAGATATTGATTCTATATGGCAACACAAAGACAATTGGGTTTTTCCAAGCCAGGCTTGTTTCCGGCTCAGGAAAAAGGAGAATACCGATTTTTAATCAAGGCCTATTTGAGTACGACAAAACAACGCAATCGTAGGGTTTGCGGCTAATTGGTAAAAGGGCGAGCCGCCCTTCCCGCCCATCTTCGGGGCGCTGACGAATGCACTGTACAAGGCGACGGGGAAGCGGGTGTATCGGCAGCCGTTTTTGGGGGAGAAGGCGGTGCTGGGGTAAGAAGAATAATGTGGTGGGTTGAACTTGCCGCCTGATTTGTTTCAGAAGTATGCTAATTCTGCCAGAACGTTTGCAACAACTTGATTTTTGAGAATTTTAAATGGATGATTATCTATCTTAGCCGCAATTTCAACCCACAGAAGCCCAACCAATCGTCATCACCAATTCCAACACCATGGCAACTTTTAAACTAAACATCAACGGCAAGCAACAGCAGGTGGACGTTGACCCTGCCACGCCCATGCTCTGGGTGCTGCGCGATCACCTCAACCTCGTCGGCACCAAGTACGGCTGCGGCGTGGCGCAGTGCGGTTCCTGCACCATTCACGTTGGCGACGTGGCCATGCGCTCCTGCATGTTGCCAGTATCGCAGGTCGGCAACCAGTCCATCACTACTATCGAGGGCCTCTCGGAAAACGGCGACCACCCCGTGCAAAAGGCATGGCTGGAGCACGATGTGGCCCAATGCGGCTACTGTCAGGCGGGGCAAATCATGAACGCCGCCGCCCTGCTGAAAGCAAACCCACACCCCAGCGACGCCGAAATCGAAGGGGCAATGAACGGGAATATTTGCAGGTGCGCAACTTACGTGCGCATCAAAGCGGCGATTAAGACGGCAGCAGCCGGGTAATCAGGTTTAGAAAGTTTAGGAGGTTTAGATGGTTTAGTCCACGCACCTCTTAAACCTTCTAAACCCACTAAACCTTCTAAACTTTCATAAAATGACTATCGTCAAAACATCCATAGGCCGCCGCTCCTTCATCAAAACCACGGCCCTTGCCGGGGGCGGCATGATGCTCGGCATCAGTTGGTTGGTTTCGGCTTGCCAGAACGCATCCAAGGAAGAAATTTTGGCCATGCCAAAAGAATGGTTCAATATCAACGGCTTCCTGAAAATCGGGGAGAACGGCGTCATCACCATTATGTCGCCAAACCCCGAAATCGGGCAGAACGTGAAGACCTCCATGCCCATGATTGTGGCCGAAGAACTCGACTGCGACTGGAAAAACGTCATCGTGGAGCAAGCCCCGCTCAACACCGACATCTACAAATGGCAGATAGCGGGCGGCAGCCAGTCCATCCGCCAATCGTGGCCTGGCCTGCGCACAGCAGGTGCCTCCGCACGGCACATGCTCAGGGAGGCAGCAGCCCAAGCTTGGCAGGTTCCTGTGGACGAAATCATCACTGAGGCGGGCGTTTTGAAGCATGAAAAAAGCGGCAAAACAGCGGGCTACGGCGAAATGGCCTCGGCTGCAGCTAAAGTGCCCGTGCCGAAGGAGGTGAAATTGAAGGACATCAAGGACTTCAAAATCATCGGAACACCACGCAAGAACGTGGACGGCCTGAAAATCGTGACCGGGCAGCCGCTCTACGGCTCAGATTACAAAAGAGAGGGCATGCTCATCGCCATGATTGCTCACCCGCCCAGCTTCGGCATGAAGCTGAAGGCAGTAGATGACTCGGCGGCCAAGGCCATGCCCGGCATCAAGGACGTGTTCACCATGAAGGTTTACAACGATGGCTACGAAAAGCAATGGTGCGACACCGAAGCATTCAACGACAAGGTCGTCGTAGTGGGCAATACCACTTGGGAAGTGATGCAGGCCAAGAAAGCCTTGAAGCTGGAATGGGAGGCGTTCCCCGCCTATTCCGAGAACGTGCAGGGCTGGGGTGGCCCAGAAAAAGTAAAGGTGCCCGGTGGCCTGGAGAACACCAACGACCACAAGGCCAAGATGGCCGACCTCACGGCCAAATCGGCCACGGTGCTGCGCAAGGATGGCGACCCTGAGGCAGCTTTTAAGTCAGCTGCGCAAATTGTCGAGCGCACTTACTCCGCACCGTTCCTTGCCCACAACACGATGGAGCCGATGAACTTTTTCGCCCATGTGACCGCGGACAAGGCGGAACTCGTCGGGCCGATTCAGACACCGGAGTTCATGGAGAAAACCGTGGCAGCACGGCTTGGCCTCCCACTCGAAAAAATCGACATACAGATGACCCGACAGGGCGGCGGCTTTGGACGCAGGCTTTACGGGCACTTTCTTGTGGAGGCAGCAGCCATTTCACAGAAAATGAACGCACCCGTGAAGCTCATGTACACTCGGGAGGACGACATGACGGAGGGCCTCTACCGCCCCGCCTACCAAGTCACCTACCGGGCCGCTTTGGACGCCAACAAGAACCTCATCGGCTTCCACATCCGTGGAGGCGGCACTGCCGACAGCCCTGTTCACGAAAACCGTTTCCCTGCTGGGGCCGTGGACAACTACTTGGCCGAGAAGTGGACTTTGGACACGAACATAAGCACCGGGGCATGGCGGGCACCGGGGTCGAACTTCATCGCCGGAGCCGAGCAGGCTTTCCTCGACGAGCTGGCCGAGGTAATGGGCAAGGACCCCATCGAGTTCCGGTTGGAGCTGTTCGATAAGGCCATGAAAAGCCCCGTCGGCAAGGACAACGACTACGAGGCCGCCCGCTACGCTGGCGTTCTGAAAGAAGTAAAGGAAAAATCGGGCTGGGCCAATCCACCCGCTGGTGTACATCGTGGCGTATCCGCCTATTTCTGCCACAACAGCTACGTGGCACAGGTGGTGGACATGGTGGTGCAGGACGGCAAGCCCGTCATCCAGAAAATACACGCTGCCGTTGACTGCGGCATCGTGGTGAACCCCATTGCAGCCACCAACCTCTGCGAAGGCGGCATGGTGGACGGCATCGGCCACGCACTTTACAGCGCCATGACCTTCAAGGACGGCACACCGGAGCAAAGCAATTTTGACAAATACCGCCTCATCCGCATGAGCGAGGCACCCAAAGCGATTGACGTTTACTTCGTGAAAAGCGAGGTGGACCCAACCGGCCTCGGCGAGCCACTGAATCCGCCCATCATCGGGGCACTGGCCAATGCGATGTACAAGGCAACGGGAAAACGGGTGTACCATCAGCCGTTTTTGAGCGAGAAGCAGGTTTTGGGTTAAAAAGATGAAGTGACCGGGCAGGGTGAATCCTCCCGGTCACACTACTTTTCAACAGATTTTCTGAAAAATTTTACTTGCCGACAAAAGTCAAGTTGCTCGAAGTGCAACTCCTTCTAGTTTTGTTTTGAACAAAGCGATACTCAATTCGAATCTTCAAATATCCCTTCCGTAGCTGCTTACAACATTTCCACCAACAAGGTTGCTGGCTGCAAAATGAGGCAAAACCTTGACCACGCCCGAATCGCAACTCAAGCCAAAAAATCCCTACTTTTGGCCACTCAAATTCTTTGATTGCCAAAAAAATGAAGTTAAAAATCATCCTTACCACAGGGCTACTCGCCCTCACCATCATGCTTCTCCACAGCTGCCTCGTCATGGAGGGCAGCTTCACCAAGCTGCCACCGGGCAAATGGCGGGCAGCGCTCAAGCTCACACCAGAGTTCATCTCGCCCAACCCGAAGGGACAGCCGCTGCCTGACAAGGTGAACATGAAGTTCGCCGACGTGAACGAGTACGAGTTGCCGTTCAACTTTGAGGTCGTGTACGACAACGATACTACTTTCCACATTGAAATCATCAACGGCGAGGAGCGCATCGTTGTGCCAGCATCCGACATCCAGTTTGGACGGAGCAAAAAGCGCTCGCAGGACACCATCCGCATCAACTTCCCGATGTACGAGTCGTACATCAGCGGGGCATTCGCAGGCAACACGATTGATGGGCAGTGGGTCGTGACGACTAGGGAAAACTACACCATTCCCTTCATCGCCAAGCAGGGCGAAGACTGGCGCTTCACGGCCCTTCGCAAGCCGCAGATGCTCGACCTGAGCGGCCAGTGGGCTTGTACTTTTGGGCTAGAATCGTTCCCAGAAAGCGAGGAGCCATACCCGGCCATTGGAGAGTTCAAGCAGGAGGGCAACCGACTAACGGGCACTTTTATGACGGAAACGGGCGATTACCGCTTCCTCGAAGGCACGGTGCAGGCCGATAAATTCTACCTCTCCTGCTTCGACGGCGCCCACGCTTATCTTTTTCACGGGAAAATACTGCCAGACAGCACCCTGACCGGGGCATTTTTCTCTGGCAAACATTACCGCACCACTTGGTCGGGTAAGCGGGATGCCAATTTCAAGTTGGCCGACCCCGACTCCCTGACGTTTCTCAATCCCGGCTACGAAAAGTTTGGTTTCTCCTTCCAAAACCCGGACGGCAAAACCATCTCGCTCGACAACCCGGAGTACAAAGGCAAGGCGAAAATCATTCAAATCATGGGCACTTGGTGTCCCAACTGCCGGGACGAGACCGCGTTTTTGGTCAACTTTTTAAAAGAACAGAACCCGCAAAACTTGGCGGTGATCGCACTGGCTTTTGAAAAACACGCAGACAAGCCGAGCGCCGACAAAGCCATCCGCACCTACAAGGAGCGCTTTGGGATGGACTACGAAATCGTGTTCGCCGGAACGAACAAGAAAGCCGACGCCGCCAAGTCGTTGCCAATGCTCAAGGAAGTTTTTGCCTACCCTACCCTCATCTTTTTGGACAAGAACGACCGGGTCGTGCGCATCCACACGGGCTTCAGCGGCCCTGCCACGAGCGAGCACGCTTTGTTTAAAGAAAAATTTAATAAGTTTGTCGCTGAACTCTAGCAAAGAGGGTGAGCAGGTAAGCGGGTGAGCAAGTGAGCCAATGTCTCGCTTTCTCACCCGCTCACAACTTTCACCCGCTCACTCGCTAAATTATGTCGAAAAACAAGCAACACATCATCACATACCACCCTGACAACCAGCAAGTTGCATCACAAATCAGGGAAGACTTGGCCAAAGCGGGCTACCTCGTGGAAGGAAAAAGCCTGGACACCAGCCTCCACATACCCCTTCGGCAAACGGTGGGTTCGCCTACAGGGGCTATCCTATTGCTGGTCACCGACAATTTCCTGAAATCGGAACAGTGCATGAACGGTGCCCTCGAAGCCCTGCAACATTGGGCTGATAATGGGCAGCTCGTCCCCATCGTGGCAGATGGCCGCGACCTCTCTACCAACGGCACAACTTGGGAATACGTGCCCACTTCCTTCGAGCGGGTGAGCAACATTATCAACTACATGAACCACTGGCAGGACAAGTACCTGATGCTCCGCAAAGAACTTCGGGGCAACGAAGACAATGCCCAGTTGGAGTCCCAAATCGAAATCACGAAGCAGGTTTCGGGCGAGGTGGGCGAGTTTTTGCGGTACCTCCGCAACTTGCGTTGGCACAACCTTGCAGATTTCAAGGCTGCCAACTACGTGGCGTTCCGGCAATTTATGGACGACGTGACTCCCGAAGAACTAGCAGTCCAAGAAACTACCGCACCAGCACAATCAACCACTCCACAATCTCCCGCTCCAGAAACAACCGCATCCCGTGAAAAAACCCTTGCCGAAATCATTCAAGCCTCTGGCGATGAGCTGATGGCCGAAAACACCGACATCGGCAAAAAGAAAAAAGACCTCGAAGCTGCACAGGCTGAAAACGATAACCCACCCGTTGACCTCAACGACATCCCTGGGTTGGACATGCTGAGAGACCTTGACAAATCGCCGTCACATGCCGCTGCGAAAAACTCGGACGATGATGACGAAGATGGCGTGGCGCTTTCCTCCATCCTCAACGAGGTGATGAATGAGGACGATGACGGCCAGGCTTTTAAGTTCCTCGGCGAAGACCCCGACCATCCCGATGATTTTGACCTTGAATCGTTGTTCGACGAGGAAGAAGCCCCAGCAACCGAAGCCACCGAGCCTGCCGACGAAGACTACGATGACGACGAGGTTTCACTTGACCTAGTTTCTGATGAGGACGAGGGCCTCGTGCTCCGTGCCGATGGTGGCGGCCATTCCACGCCTGAGGAAGTGCTCGAACATGCCGTGCTGCTTTTTGACGAGGGCAGGAAATCTGAGGGGCTTGACTTCCTGCGCCAAACCGTGCAGCTCAACGCCAGCGATAACACAATGCGATACTATTACGCCTATGCTCTGGCACGTTATGGTCAGGATTTTTCCAATGCCAAAAGCCAGTTGGAAGTGATTTTGGCCAACGACATTGAAAATACCGATGCGCTTTTTTTGCTCGGCGAGCTATCGGAAAACCAAGGGGAATTTGAGGAGGCCAAGCACAATTTTGAGACAGTGGCGGCCCTCCAACCTGACTTCCCAGAGGTGTACTATCGCCTCGGCATGTTGACCTTGCAGCACTTCGAGGGGCAGGAAAACTTGGCGTTGGAGTTTTTCAAAAAATCGGTGGAATACAACCAGAAAAACGCCGATGCGCAGTACATCTTGGCCACGCTCTACAACGAGTTTGCTGCCGATGTGCCAAGTGCCATCAAGCATTTCTACTTGGCCCTGCGCTACAACCCACAACACGCCTTTGCCAACTACGACCTCGCACTGCTCCATTATCAAAATGGTGACCGACAGCAGGCTCAGGAGCATTACCGGAAGGCTGTGGCACTGAATCCCGAACTGAAATCGGCAGACAACGACGCTGTGTTTTTGGCTGCGCCAAAAACAGTCGAAGTAGAAATCACTGGCAATGAAGTGGTTAGCGAAGACATTGAACAAGCTACCGAAGTTACCGACGGAGAAGCCGTTGCGAGCGAAATAGCGGAGGCCATCGAAGAGGCCATCGAGCCGCTCCAAACCAAAGCACCAACTGATGAACCCGACTTGGAGCCCACGTTGGAAGATTTGCTGGAATCGGAAATAGACGACGATGCTGAAATTCCCGTGGCAGCGCCTGTGGTGGAGGCAAAAATCGCCGCCGACCCCACCAACAAAAACTTCACCGCCACCCTCGAAGAAATCCTTGACCAAGAGGATGAAATGGACGAGGACGAATTTGTGTTGCCACTCTCCAACGACAAACCCAGCGTGCAGGTAAAAACCGTGCTCATCACCGGAGCAACTTCCGGCATCGGCCGTGCCACGGCAGAAATTTTCGCCCGAAACGGCTACCGGGTCATCGCCACTGGTCGTCGTGCTGAGCGGCTGGCCGAGATGAAGGCCAATTTCAAAGAAAGATTCAACAGCGACCTGCTCGTGCTGCCCTTCGATGTACGCAACCACGAGGCCGTGAAAGCTGCCATCGACAACTTGCCGGAAGCTTGGCGAGACGTTGACATTCTTATCAACAATGCTGGCCTCTCCCGCGGCCTCTCCCCCATCCAAGAGGGCGACATCGAGCAATGGGAAACGATGATTGACACCAATATTAAGGGGTTGCTCTACCTGACCCGTGCCATCGCTCCGCTTATGGTGAAACGCCGCAGCGGGCACATCATCAATTTGGCTTCGAGCGCAGGCAAGGAAGTTTACCCCGGTGGGAACGTTTACTGCGCCACCAAATTCGCCGTGGATGCCCTCACCAAATCCATGCGCCTCGACCTTTACACTCACAATATTCGGGTAAGCCAGGTTGCGCCGGGCCATGTGGAGGAGACCGAGTTTGCTCGTGTCCGCTTTGATGGCGACACTGAGCGGGCCGCCAAGGTTTACGAGAATTTTCAGCCGCTGAAGTCGAGCGACGTGGCGGAGGTTATCTATTTCATTGCGACTCGTCCGCCACACGTAAACGTACAGGATGTGCTGCTTTTCGGTACCCAACAAGCTGGGTCGAATTTTATTGACCGGTCAGGGAGGTGATTGATGGTTGGAAACTGGTGATTGAAAGCTGGAACATACTTGGGCAATGGCAATCGGCAACCACGAGTCACCTATCGGCCTTTTCATTTTTTTTTCTGGGGAAAAATGTAGTTTTTTGCAACTCCATCTGGCCGTTGGTGTTTTAAAAACACCTTTTTGCCAAAGGTAGTGTAGTTGACAAGGTACACGCAAGCGATTGAAAATCAACATCTTGACCATTTTTTTCAATTGCTTGTTTGTGAAAACCACGACTCCCACTTCCACATTAACTTTTCACTTTTTACTTCAGAATAATGGTTGTTGAAACAGCAAAACCAGAAAAAAAAGCAGTCGTGAAAAAGACATCCGCTAAAAAAGCAGCCTACAGCAAAGAGCAGTACCTGAACTGGTACGAGTTGATGCTGCGCATTCGCCGCTTTGAGGAGCGTTGTTTGATGGCTTACAGCCAACAGAAAATCAGGGGCTTTCTCCACGTTTACATCGGCCAAGAAGCCATTGCAGCTGGCATGGAATCCGCCTTGATACCTGGCGATGGCATCGTGACGGGCTACCGCCAACATGGTACGGCAATCGGTAGGGGCATTTCCACGAAAGCAGCCATGGCCGAGCTTTTTGGCAAGGCTACTGGTGTGAACAAAGGCAAGGGTGGCTCGATGCACTTCATGTCCAAGCAGCACAAGTACTTCGGTGGAAATGGCATTGTTGGCGCTCAAATTCCAATTGGTGCAGGCATCGCTTTCGCTGAAAAGTACCGAGGCACCAACAACCTTTGTGTGACCATGTTTGGCGATGGTGCAGCCCGTCAGGGCGCCTTGCACGAGGCGTTCAATATGGCCATGACTTGGAAATTGCCCGTGCTTTTCATTTGTGAAAACAACCACTACGCCATGGGCACCTCCGTGGAGCGCACCAGCAACGTACAAGACATCTACAAACTCGGCCTTGGCTACGAAATGCCCAGCGAGCAAGTGGATGGCATGACGCCGGAGTCTGTTTTCGAAGCTATCAGCAAAGCTGCTGCACATATCCGCAGCGGTGCAGGCCCCTATTTCCTCGAAATCAGGACCTACCGCTACAAAGGCCACTCTGTCTCCGACCCAGGCAGCTACCGTAGCCGGGAGGAGCTGAAAAGCTACCAGGACATTGATCCAATCAAGGTCACCGAAGACAAGATTTTGAATTTCGGACTGGCCACCGAAGCAGAAATTGAGGCTATCAAAGAAAGGGTCAAACAGGAAATTGACGAGGCAGAGGCATTTGCCGAGGCATCACCATATCCAGATGCTTCGGAGCTTTACACGGACAATTACGCCGAGCCAAATTATCCTTTTATGAAGGATTAATTTAAGGTTTATCAAAATGAAAAGGGAGTGCTGGCATCAGTGCTCCCTTTTTATTTTGGGTGCTCCCGATATCGAAATAGAAGTTGCCTCTAGCCGTTTGCTTTATTTTTTCTCCACCGATTTCAAAGTTTCTTTATTTTTGCGCCACTTTTGAAAAACCTTCTTTGGTTTTTACCGTAAACCCAATGCTCAAACCAAGGTTTTTCAATTACAAAACTGACATTACGCACCCCTGAAAATTAGGACAACAAAGTTCTTTGACAGTATGA
>CAYTZS010000160.1:0-12182 GCA_964442355.1 uncultured Saprospiraceae bacterium
CAAGAAAACGGGGAACCACTTTTTGAAAAAGTGATGAAAAAGGCACAAACTTGGGGCAGCCCCGACAACCTGATGTTCGTGACAGGCGCCACCCACCCTGAAAAATTCAGGGACATCCGCCGGGTAGCGCCACACAATTTCCTGCTAGTACCGGGCATTGGCGCACAGGGCGGCGAACTTGAAAAAGTCTGTGAATACGGGCTAAATGACCAAGTCGGGCTATTGGTAAACTCCTCACGGGGCATCATCTTTGCAAGCAACGGCAAGGACTTTGCCGAAAAAGCACGTGCCGCTGCGCTTGAAATTCAAGGGCAAATGGCGCAAGTTTTGGAAAAACATTTTCGTTAACTGTGTTTATCTGCGTTGGTTGGTTCAGAAATCTCACCAGCGCTTTCCACTACAAACAGCTTCATTTTATGAAAAAGATAATTCAAATCCTTGCACTCGCAGCGCTTCCATTCGCAGCATCTGCTCAACACTTGGAAGTAGGCGCTCTAATTGGAGGCGCCAACTACATCGGCGACTTGTCCAACAATTCGAGCAACCTCTACCTCAAAGAAACGAGGTTTGCGGTGGGTGGCTTCGTGAAACAGAACATCAACCACTTGGTGGCTGTACGCCTCGGCGTCAACTGGGCGAGGGTTTCAGGCCAAGACGCCAACGTACGCAACGACAACTTCGTGCGTGACCGCAATTTGAGCTTCCGTTCCAATATTTTGGAATTGGGCCTGATTGGCGAATTCAACATTCTTGGCTACCAACCTTACGGCTTGTCACGTCCTTTTTCACCCTACCTCTTTGCAGGAATTGCCGGCACGAAGTTTAACCCAAAGGCCCGCTATCAAGGTAATTGGGAAGAACTACAACCGCTGGGCACCGAGGGACAGGGCATGGCTGGCTTCGATGAACCCTACAAGCGCTTTGCGTTCGCCATCCCTTTCGGTGTTGGGGTGAAATACGCCTTGACCGACCGCATCAACCTCGGCTTGGAACTTGGCGCTCGCCCAACATTTACCGATTACTTGGACGATGTCAGCGGAAACTATGTTTCTTATCCTGAACTGTTGGCTGGCAACGGCGAGCTTGCTGCCGCACTTGGCAACCGCACTGGCGAACTGACCGAAAATGGCGAGCCTGTCATCGTTGAAACGGGCGTTCAACGGGGCGATGAATCTCAGCGGGATTGGTACATGATTTTGGGCTTAACCGTTTCCTACAATTTTCTTGACAACGGCCTGATGGGCAGCCGTAAGCGTGGGGGCCGTCGCCCAGGCTGCTACGATTAACAAAGAAAGGTCGAATGATGAATCGAGGTAACTCGCCAATTCATCATTCGACCTTTTTCCTTAGCTTTTATTTCTTCCGTTTTCCGATTCGGTGCTCTTCGCCAATCTCACCGCCGTTATCCAGTCTTTCCAATATCATTTTGTGGTACTCCGGGTGAAGCTCGCAGCTGATGAAATTGCGCTGCAACTGCTGGCACAGCACCAACTCAGAGCCGCTTCCACCGAATAGTACAAACACGTCGTCTTGCTCTCTGGTGCAAGATTTTATGAGCATTTCCACAAGGCCAAGCGGTATCTGGCAAGCGTGGAAAGTCTTGTCTTTGCTAACATTTTTCACCAAATCAAAATAAAACCAACTGTACGGCATCCTGCCCGTATGGCCATCGGCTATGCGTTGTTGGATGCGTTTGTCGGTTGGGTTTTGGTAGGGCACGGCCACTTGTTCTTTGTAAAAATGGTTGTCCTTCGACTTGGTAGCATGGAGGATGGAGCGGTGAGCGGTGGTGAATCGGCGGGGACTGTGCCCAACGTTGGTGTTGTAAACCCAAGCGTAATCCTGTACGTCGTAGGCGTTTTCATCCAAATACTTGACCCGTAAGTAGGCGTTCTGCTTGGGGTAATTCATCATAAAAAGGTTACCCGTAGGCTTGAGCACCCTCATGCACTCCTTTGTGAGTTGGACGTACCAATCAACGTACTCGTTCCATTTTGTGAGGTAGGTCTTGCCGTGGTAGTTGATGCCAACGCCATAGTCGGGGTCTCCGTAAACCATGTCCAACGAATTGTCGGGAAGTGCTGACAACAGCTCCAACACGTCTTTTTGGAAAACCTTATTCCTGAAATTTTCGAGGCTTTTCATTTGCTAATACCTTGAAAATCAATTATTTGAACTAGAATGCACCATCACCGTTTTATCTCCGGTAGCTGTCATCCTCCCAATTGGTTCTACGAATTGGCTCAAACCGGCCTCTTGCAAAAGTGCCTGTACCTCCTCCACACTTTCATCGGAGACTGAAAAAAGTAGCCCACCGTTTGTTTGGGGGTCAGGCAGCAAAGTGAAAGCTTCTAGCACATTCACACTAGGGCCAAAGCCGATTTTTTCACCGAAACTACTCCAGTTGCGGGTGGTCGCATCCGGGAAAATCCGCTGGCCGATGTAGCCCCGAACACCATCCAACACTTGAATTTTATTGTAAAAAAGCGCTGCACTCAGCCCACTGCCTTGCGCCATCTCGACGAGGTGGCCAAGTAGGCCAAAGCCAGTCACGTCGGTCATGGCGGTGATGCCGCTAAGCTTGGCCAATTGCTCCCCTACCCTGTTCAGCTTGGTCATGCTTTCAATCATAATTGGCTGATGCCCAGGGCTTAAAGCTCCCCTTTTCTGAGCTGTGGACAGCACCCCGACGCCAAGTGGTTTGGTCAAAAACAGCCAGTCGCCTTCACGAGCCGAGTCGTTTTTCTTCAGGTTTTCATGGGCGACAATGCCTGTAACTGCAAGGCCAAAAATCGGTTCCGGTGAGTCTATGCTATGCCCACCAGCGAGTGGAATTCCTGCCTCTCGGCAAATGCTGCGCCCACCTTCGAGCACCCTTCCTGCTAGTTCGACAGGCAGTTTATCGACTGGCCAGCCTAAAATCGCAACGGCCATCAAAGGCTTGCCGCCCATGGCGTAAATGTCGCTGATGGAATTCGCAGCGGCAATGCGCCCAAATTCGAAGGCATCGTCCACGATGGGCATGAAAAAATCGGTGGTGCTGATGAGCGCCTGCCCGCCACCGATGTCCAACACAGCAGCGTCATCACGGCCTTCGTTGCCAACGAGCAGCGATGGATAGTGTGCCTGCTCACCCAGCCCAAGCAAAATCTGGTCTAGTACTTTCGGGGCGATTTTGCAGCCACAACCCGCACCGTGGCTGTATTGCGTGAGTTTTATTTCTTCCATTTCAAGGTGATTATTCAATGGTTTTTTGGTCGTTAAAAACAGTTTTCATCGGCCAATTCGACGAGCTGTTGGGCAATGCCTACTGGCTCGATTGTCTCAGATTCTAATCGAACGACCGCAGAAAAACTGCCCCTACCCGTCGAGTGCGTGTAGGTTTTATCGTAGTAGTTCAGCGCAACGGCAGTTGCTTCCTCAATCTGGCCAGCCTCGAATGCTTCCAATGCAGCTTTCACATTTTGGCCGCCCATCCGCTTGGTTATTTTCATCAAGGAATCAATCAAGTCTTCCTTCGGGAAAACAGCGTAGCCCTCCACCAAATACTTGATGCGCTCCTCGAAAGGCACATCCAAATCCACCAGTGGCGACGACTTGAACCTGTCGAAAAAGCCTGCTGGGACGAAGACTTTCCCGATGTTGCGGCTTTCGTTTTCGACCCAAATCCGTTTGTCAACCTCCATTTTTGAAAGCTCGGCAAATAGGTTGTTTTCAAATTGCTCCACAGTAGGCTGGGGTTCTTCACCCAATGCCCCGAACGCCGAGCCTTTGTGATTGGCCAATTTTTCAAGGTCAATGACTTGCTCACCCAACAAGGCTAATTGGCTCAAAATCAAGGTCTTGCCACTGCCAGTCTTGCCACCCAGCACAACAAATTTGTGCTTGCAGTCCAAGAACTGGTCAAGCACAAATTGACGGTAAGCCTTGTAACCGCCCTGCAAAACCTGCACATCGAAGCCTGCAAATGAGAGCAAGGTTGACAAGCTGCCACTGCGTTGGCCACCTCGCCAGCAGTGTACAGCGACCTTCCTGCTCGGTGCCAACCGAACGGCCTCCCGAACGTACCACGACATTTTTGCACCAGCCAAGTCTAACCCCCGCAAGAAGGCCCGTTCTGGGCTGACTTGCTTGTACAAAGTGCCCACCTCTGCCCGCTCTTCATTGCTGAACAACGGGAGATTGAGCGCACCTGGCACATGCCCTTGGGCGTGTTCGGCTGGAGTGCGTACGTCAAGCAGCACCCGGTCTGGTTCCAATTCAAAAACTTGTGAGGCAGTAATACGTTTCAAAACATTAAACCTGTTCGTTAACCATCCAAATTTTGGATTGCGAAAGTAGGCATTTTGGCAGCTTCGGGAGCCTCGGCGTACAGTTTATTTGCTGAGTTCAGTTTGGTGGATAAAAATCGAACCTTCATCGAAAGGTTCTAAAGTTGAAATAATTTACCCCCATCTTCGGGACGCTTTTTTCGCTATTTTCGCAAAAATCTACAGCCATGCGCATCCATTTACAAGTTTTCACAGAGAGTGCCTTGCAAGCTTGGGGTCAGCTGAAAGGCAACAAGCTTCGCAGCTTTCTGTCGCTGCTGGGTATCACGATAGGCATTTTCTGCATCATTGCCATCCAAGCCGCTGTCAACTCGATGCAGGACAACGTGATGGGTAGCCTCGACAAACTTGGCGACGACGTGGTTTACGTCTCGAAAATGTCATGGACCGAAGACCCGCACACCAACTTTTGGAAGTACCAACGCCGCCCAGACCCCAGCTACGATGACCTCGAAGCCATCAAAGAAAAAGTAAGCCTAGCAGAGGCTGCCGATCTGCACCTTTTCATTGGAACAAGAACGCTGAAGTACCGCTCCAACTCCGTTGAAGGCGTTTTCTGCATGGGCGTGACTTACGACATGGACGAGATTTTTAAACCTGAATATTACAAGGGGCGCTACTACACAGCCACAGAGTACCATTACGGCATGAACAAAGTGCTGATAGGTTACAAGGTTGCCCAAGCGCTTTTTGGCAATGTTGAGCCAATCGGCAAAAAAATCACTTTGAACGGCCGAGATATGGAGGTAATTGGCGTCTTCAAGAAATCTGGGAAAGACCTGATCAACGTAATGGATTTCGACAACGCTGTCATTGTCAGTTATGAGCTGGCCAAAAAAATTGCCAACGTCAAGGCAGATAATATGTGGGGCGCCTCGCTCAATGTCAAGGCCGCCGAAGGTGCAGACCTTGAAAAATTGAAAGACGAACTGACCGGCGCACTGCGAACCGAACGCCAACTCAAACCAAAAGAAGAAGATGATTTTTCACTGAACACCATGTCCATCCTCGCAAAACTGATTGGCAATTTGTTCGGCGTTCTCAACTTGGTGGGCATCGTAATTGGCAGTTTTGCCATCTTGGTGGGAATGGTAAGCGTGGCCAATATCATGTTTGTATCGGTGAAAGAACGCACCAACATCATCGGCATCAAGAAAGCGCTGGGTGCAAAAAGGCATGTTATTTTAATGGAATTCCTTATCGAGGCGGTGATTTTGTGTATCGTCGGAGGTATTTTCGGACTGATACTCGTCTATTTTCTCATCACCATTTTAAAAAGCAGCATGCCCTTTCCCATCTATCTCGACCTTGGCAACGTTGGCACAGGCATGTTGATTTCCATTGTTGTTGGCGTAATTGCTGGGGTAATTCCAGCCCTCCAAGCAGCAAAAATGGATCCTGTTGCTGCCATCCGGCAAGGGGCATAGACGTAAATCAAGGAAATGAAATTTCGGGGAAGGAAAGTGGAAGCGACGTTTTTCCACCAATTTTCTATCCTCAAATAATTTCTCAATCTCATAATTGCAAAGTTACCTTTGCGCCGCTTCGGTGATTCATGGCCACGCCATGAATCTGAAAAGGGAATCCGGTGAAAATCCGGAGCAGTCCCCGCTGCTGTAAGCTTCACGATAGTTTTTGGCAAAAAGCCACTTGTTGAAAGTTTTAGGTTTTGTATTGAGTTCATACTTTGCAACTCAATCTCGGAAACCTAAACTCAAACTGGGAAGGCGCCAAAAACGGAGCGAGCCAGAAGACCTGCCGTTGCGTAATTTCTCAATCGGGCTTTCGGAGGAAAAGCCGGGAAAGAAACGTCGCAATCCGTTGCCAACGGCTTGAAAATCAAGGCTTTATTCTGCCTTTTCGTTTCCGACCTGCATTCCACTCGCCCACTTTTTGCAGGCTGTTTTGGCAAAATTCACCACCACATTTTTCGCTTTATTGTTGCTTGCGCAAATACATTTGCCTGCCCAAACGGACACGCTCGTGCAGCTGCCAACTGTGGAAGTTAGTGCCACTACCCTCCGCAGCGAACAGCCGGGCAGCTTTTCGGAAACGTGGTCTTCTGCCAGCTTGTCGAAACAAAACGGCAGCAGCCTTGCAGAATTCCTCCAAAATGAAACTGGGATTTACCTCAAAAGCTACGGCGGTGGCAGCCTCGCCACTACCTCCATCCGTGGTGCCAGCGCGAGCCAGACCGCCGTGCTCTGGAATGGTTTTCAAGTACAAAGCCCGATGTTAGGCTTGCTCGATTGGTCACTGATTCCGATTCATTTTGCTGATGTGGTCAGTTTGCAGCATGGCGGCAACAGTTCAATCTGGGGCAGCGGAGCAGTTGGAGGTGCGGTGTTGATAGAAAATAGGCCGGATTTCAACACGAAACGCCAATTCCATTTCTCGACTGGAATTGGCAGCTTTGGCTGGCGAAATGGGCAAATCACTGCAAAATTTGCCACCCAGAAATTGGCTTCCTCCACCCGTATTTTTTACCAAAAATCGGAAAACAACTTTAGCTACCAGCCAGCCCCAGGTTTGCCTTCAAAAAAACAAACCAATGCCTCCCAACGTCAAGCCGGACTCATGCAAGCATTTTATTGGCGACCTACAGCAAAGCACCTGCTGACTTGGCAGACCTGGCTGCAATCCGCATACCGGGAAATTCCACCGACGACCACGCAGACCCGCAGCGAGGCCAACCAAGCAGACAATATCGTGCGAAATGCGGTACACTGGAGGTTTGCGGATGGGAAAAGCATTTTGCAAGTTCGAAGTGCCATCTTTAGGGAGGAAATCCGATACCGTGACCCAGCTGCAGGGCTAGATGCCCCAAGCCATTTCTGGACGAGCATTAGCGAAGTGGATTGGCAGGAGCAATTTGCTCCAAAATTTGCACTACAAATCACTGGCAATCAGACTTTTACAAAGGGATTTACAAAAAACTACACCACACCCGCCAAACGACAACAGTCTGCTACGTTTGCATCGCTGCGCTACACCGATGCAATTGGAAGTGCCCAAGTTGATGGCAGATTGGAAATGGTAGATGGCAAATTAGTGCCTTTTACGCCTTCAATTGGTCTTGAACGAAAGCTTTTACCTTGGTTAAACATTGGCGCAAAGCTCGCACGAAACTACCGCTTGCCCACCCTCAACGACCTGCATTGGCAGCCCGGCGGCAATCCCGATTTACTCGCAGAAACGGGCTGGAGCGAGGAAGCGAATCTTCGCTTTAACCATAAGCAAAAGCAGTTGGGCATCGGTTTTACGACTGCCGTTTTCAATCGAAACATTAAAAACTGGGTGCTTTGGCATCCAAAAGAAGGACAAACTTTTTGGTCGGCGTCGAACCTAGCCGAAGTGTGGAGCCGTGGCATTGAAAACCGGCTTCACTTTAGCTGGGCTCAAGGTTTTTGGGGTTTAATACTGGACGCAGGTTATGATTTCATCCGTTCAACCAACCAGCGAACCATCGCCATTCCTAAAATCGAGGCAGGGCAACAACTCATTTATGTGCCTGAAAATCAAGGTTTTGCAAAGGTTCAAGTCAAATTAAAGAGTTTTGGCTTTGGGTATCGGCACCAATTTATTGGCTCGGTGCTGACGGAGCTTGGCAGCCTTCCAAGTTTTCAAGTCGGAAGCACCAGCATTGAATTTGAGCGACCAATTCAGGGGCTAAATGCCCACTTTTTTTTCCAAATTGACAACTGCTGGAATACAAATTATCGAGTTATCGAGCGCAGGCCCATGCCAGGTCGAAGCTTCGAAATTGGGTGTTCCATCAATTTCATAAAAAACTGAAAATCAAACATTTATCAAACAACTCAATAAAATGAAATCATTCCACCTTCTTTTCTTGCTGCTCACAGCTTCGCTACTATCAGCTCAAACAACAGCCGATTTTGAAAATCTAAATGTACAAGTTGGCAATTTCAACAACGATGCTGGTGACGGTCACTCTTTCTCCAGTGGCAATGTCGAACTACCGAATTTTTATGACCCAGCCTTCGCATCATGGTCGGGTTGGGCTATATCTGCCACTACCGACGTGACCACTCCGGGTTACCTCAACCAATATAGCGCCATCGCCGGAGGTGGTGCAAATGGCTCTTCGACCTACGCAGTTGCCTATGTTTATGGCAGCGAGGTCATGAACTTGTCGGATGATGCAGTCGGTAGCGTGGTGCAGGGCATATACCTCACCAACAGCACCTACGCCTACCTCAGCATGTTGGAGGGGGATGCATTTGCCAAAAAATTTGGCGGCGAGAATGGCAATGACCCTGATTTTTTCAAAGTAACCATCCGAAAATACTTGAATGGGCAGCAAGGGACCGATAGTGTTGAGTTTTACCTCGCCGACTTCCGCTTTACCGACAACAGTCAAGATTATATCGTGAACGAGTGGACTTACGTTGACTTAACATCGTTGGGCAATGCCGATTACCTAGAGTTTTCGCTGGCTTCGTCAGATGTGGGTGTTTTTGGCATCAATACCCCGACCTATTTCTGCATGGATGACGTGACAACTACCGACCTATCTTCCTCGAATAGCATTGTATCGTCAAGTGCGTTGCTATCGGCTTGGCCGAACCCAGCAGCAGATTTTTTATCAATCAACTGGGAAGGGAAAACGTCCACAACTGTTTGGTTTTCAAATATTTACGGCCAAACTGTAGCCCAAAAAACGATTCAGCCCGGCCAGAATAAAATAGACATTTCTGGGTTAGCACCTGGTATGTTTACTTTGCAATTTGCAAACGACAGTTCTGTTTGTTCGCAATTTTTTATCAAAAACTAAACATGGGAAACACCAAGGCCAGCACCAAAAAATACAACCCTGCGCTCCGCAAAAAGGCAGCTGCAATTGCAGAAATACTGGATGAGCTTTACCCAGAAACGCCCGTCCCTTTGTCGCACCAAGACAACTACACGCTCTTGGTCGCCGTGCTGCTTTCGGCACAATGCACGGATGTTCGGGTGAACCAGGTGACGCCCATCCTTTTCGCCAAGGCGGACAGTCCGGTGGAAATGGCGAAGCTGGATGTGAAGGAAATTGAAGACATCATCAGACCCTGTGGCCTTTCTCCTCGCAAGTCGCAAGCGATTTCTGAACTGTCTCGCATTTTGATTGAAAAATACGGTGGCGAGGTTCCAAAGGATTGGGCGGCACTGGAGTCGCTGCCGGGCGTTGGGCACAAAACAGCTTCCGTGGTGATGTCGCAGGGTTTTGGTGTTCCAGCATTTCCGGTTGACACGCACATCCACCGCCTTGCCGAACGCTGGGGCCTCAGTGACGGCAAGAACGTGGAAAACACAGAACGTGATTTGAAGGCGCTTTTTCCAGAAAGCAGTTGGAACAAATTGCACCTTCAAATCATTTTTTACGGTCGGGAACACTGCCCAGCAAGGGGGCATGATGCCAGTAAATGCCTGATTTGCAGCAAGTTCGGCGTTAAAAATCCATCAAAATGAACAGAAACGATTTGATATTGGAAGCTTGCGTGGAGACGCTGGAAGATGCCATCCTAGCGGAAAAAAGCGGTGCAAACCGCATCGAGCTTTGTGGAGACTTGAGTGTTGGAGGTATAACTCCATCAGAGGAGCTAACCACGCAGTGCTTTGAATCGCTGAGTATCCCCATCATGGCGATGGTGCGACCTCGCGGCGGCAATTTCGTTTATTCAAAATACGAAATCGAGGAGATGAAACGCTCCATTGACTTTTTCAAAAAGAAAGGCATCGCTGGTGTAGTATTTGGCATGTTGGATGAAAAAAACGAGGTGGATATCGAACTGACAAAAGAATTGGCAGCTTATGCAAAACCGCTTTTGGTCACTTTTCACAAGGCCATTGACGATACGCCTGACCCGGTCAACGCTGTTAAGCAAATTTCACAAGTAACTGGTATTCAGCGAGTTTTGACTTCTGGCGGTAAAGCAACAGCAATGGAAGGTGCTGCAATTTTGAGGGAAATGCAAAAAGCTGTTGCTGGAAAAATTACCGTATTGGCTGCTGGCAAGGTGACCAAAGAAAACTTGGAAGCTGTTCTCCAAGCAGTTGGCACAAGTGAATATCACGGCAAACGAATCGTATTTTAGGTCAACTTGTTCACCGAACCTCGAATATTGAGGATGTTGATAATAAGAAGCAAAGTGCAAAATGCCAACCCTACCGCCAGCACTTTGATGTCCAGTCCGGCTTTTAGGTCAAACCCCTGCTTTTCAAAGTACCCAACCTGCCAGATTCTCATTGCAAAAAGCGATGCAAACACTGCAATTACAACAGCTATAAATTGGATGCTGAAACGCTTGGTGAGCAGTCCACTGATTTGAGCAGGATAATGCCCTGTTTCGAGCAATAGCTGGATTTCGGGGCGACTTTGAGCTATCATGAGCTGGAAGTTGAGGGCAAAAACGAGCATCGAAAGTGCCAAAATCAGCAGGCCCATAGCCCAGAGAACAGCCAACACAATCTTCAACAGGACGCCAAATTGACTACCAATTAGCCTGCCAGCGCTTACTTCATAGCCCTTCTCCTTCAAAAAATCCTGAAATTCCTTTGAAAGCGGATTCTGTACTTTGAGTATCAAACGGGAAGCGAGTCCGGGTTCCCCTCCGAAATTTGAATTAGCCCAAACCATGAATTCTGGTGGCACCAAGATGGAGTTGATACGGTCACTGAATCCTACAATCCGACCATTGAACGATTGCTTTTTGCCTTGTCCGCTGATGCTGATTTCCATGTTGAGTTTCCCGATGGTTGATGGAGTGACTTGAGGGAGTCCCTGACTTGGCGCAAAACCAAAATTGTAAAGTGCCAAGTAGTCTTTTGAGATGAGCACAGGCACATTGTTCTGCCCTTCCGACCAGCGGAACTCAGGTTCTCTTACATCCAAGAAATCATTTGGAACGGATTCAAAAAAAAGCTCCGTGTAAAACCCGAGCATGTCACTGGAGGCTCCAGCCTTGAAATCGTTGGCAGTGAATTTCCCTACCGACTGGACAAATGATTTGGCCTCCAATTCCTTGATATCTTCGTCGGTGAAGGTTGATTTTACACCAAGGGTATTGAAAAGGTTGACCTTTTTGTTAATCTGAACATACTGGTCGCCTGGGTTGGCATCTCCACGAAGCAGCCGCTGCACATCAAAATAAAATTGCAGCGTGCTCAGCAACAAGAAAAGGCCTATAAATGCGCCCAAAATGGCTCCAAAAAGTAACCATTTACTTTTACCGTCCCATAGGATTTTGCGAAGAATTGTTTTAGTAGGATTGGTCATATTCAACTGAAAAAGGGCGACTGGCCAAAGCCAATCGCCCTTTTTATTTTTTGAGAAAAAGGATTACTCAAGTTTGTACTTCACCGGAAGGTTGAATTGTACCCGTACTGGACGTCCACGCTGTTTGCCTGGTTCCCAGTTGGGCATCATTTTCACCACACGGAGGGCCTCGTCGCCACAGCCTGCACCGATGTCACGCACAATCTCTGGCGCCGTGATTTTGCCATCCTTTTCAACCACGAACTTCACATAAACCGTACCTTCTACACCGTTTTCACGGGCAATAGGAGGGTATTTGATATTGCTGTAGATGAATTGGAGCATCTTGGTCTCAGCACATTTCTTCTTCTCAGCTTTATCAGAAATATCCTCACAACCAGGGAAAGATGGTTGGTCTTCCACTACTTTGAAGATTTCCTCTTCCTCTTCTTTTGGAGGTGGTGGTGGAGGTGGTGGGGGTGGCGCAGCCTTTTCGATGACTGGTGGCGCTACAACCTGTGTCTCCTCTTCAATGGACTGGTCTTGTTGAATGACTGTTTCCACTGAAATGTCATCTGGAACCTCCTGAATCACCG
>CAYTZS010000161.1:0-12052 GCA_964442355.1 uncultured Saprospiraceae bacterium
AGCAACTTTTTCTCCACCAACGATGAATCCGGGCTCATCTCCACCCACAACCTCAACATCAAAATCAGCCTTGCCATACGCGGTGTCGTACTTTAGAAGATACGCCATGTTCTCTGGGTCGCCGAGGTCGTTGACCGCTACAATCTCAAGCTCTGGGCGTGTGCGCGCCAACTTATAAAACGCGCGTCCAATGCGTCCAAACCCGTTAATCGCTACTCGTGTTTTTTTCATGCTGATTTTATCAATGATGACACACATCACGAAACACTAATCGTAGGAAGATACGTGATGTTTGATTCTCGCAGGTCTCTGTTCCGGGCAACTGGAAAGAGACCTTTTTTATTCAATTAATGTGAAAAGTAGCTTCAGATTCTTGCAAAGTTTAAGCTTTTGCTTAAAATGCTCCGTTTTTCACGCAAAGCGAGACGGATGAACGACTACCTTCTTTTTTTACCCAACCAAGACTTTCAATTATTTGGCAAACAACACCTCTTGGTAATTTCGCTAACAGTAGCCACTAGTGTTGGCTTGGCCATTTTTAGTAAAAGACGACTCTCAACAGAGAGCCAGCTGCTACTTGGAAGAAGTATCACAATCCTACTGGCTACGGCTGTGCTCGGTTGGGTTGCTATCCGACTTGCCCTCGGCCAGTTCGATTACAAGACTGATTTACCGCTCGATATCTGCAACATCGTCTCGCTAGCGCTGCCCTTCCTGATGTGGAACCCAAGGCACAGGGTGTACGAAGTCCTGTATTTCTGGGTCATGGCCGGCACCATTCAAGCTTTGTTGACACCCCATCTTTTTGAAGGGTTTCCACATTTTACCTTCCTCAAATACTTCACGGTACATGGTGGGCTTGTCGTATTTGCCGTGTATTCAACGGTTGTTTACGGCCTTCGGCCAAATTGGCGCAGCCTTTGGCGGGCATTTTGGGCCTTGCAGGTTTACGCAATTGCACTTTACGGCGCTAATCTGTTGCTCGGCTCCAACTACGCCTACCTCATGGGCAAGCCACCCACTGCCTCCGCATTTGACTACCTCGGTGCCTACCCTTGGTACTTGCTAGCGACCGAGGGATTGGTGTTGATAATGTTTACATTGGTGCTGTTGCCTGTGCTGCCCCGCAAGCAAAAGGTGCAAGCATGAGGGGCAGGCTGCTCCGCAATTTTTATTCATTTTTGAAAAGGAACTTTAAAAAATACCATGCTTCCACTGGCAATCCATCAAAAATGTGTTGAAATACTCGGTGCGGAAATCCGTTCGATAACACCCGTGGCTGGCGGTGACATCAATCAAGCAATGCTGCTGGAGACAGGTGCATATCGGTTTTTTTTGAAATTAAACACTGCATCAGTTGCTGCCAGCATGTTCGAGGCTGAAGCTGCCGGACTGGCACTTTTGGCCACTGCCAATGCCCTCCGAACACCCGCAGTACTGGGTTTTGGTGGGACGCCAGCAGGCGGATTCCTGTTGCTAGAATACATCGAAACTGGCCACCGCCCAACTGGTTTTTGGGAGGGATTTGGTACTTCCCTCGCCCAACTACACCGTTCGACCGCTTCAGTTTTCGGCCTCGGCCACGACAACTTCATCGGCTCGTTGCCACAGTCAAACTGCCAGCACAACAACTGGCCGGATTTCTACATCCACGAACGACTGCTGCCCCAGCTCGATATTTCGAAGCAGCGAAATCTTCTGCAAACTGCTGATTTTCAAACGTTTGAACGCCTGTTCAAACTACTTCCAGAGCTTTGCCCAAATGAGCCACCCGCCCTCACTCATGGTGACCTTTGGAGCGGCAATTTCCTCAGTGCAACCAATGGACAGCCTGTGCTCATTGACCCCGCCACCAGTTACGCCCACCGAGAAATGGACCTAGCCATGAGCCGCCTCTTTGGTGGCTTCGAACGTCCATTTTATCGCAGCTATGAAGAAGCCTACCCCCTTGCACCTGGTTTCGAGCAGCGCTTGCCCGTTTACCAGCTTTACTACTTGCTTGTACACGTAAACCTCTTCGGTGGTGGTTACGTAAGGCAGGTGCGAGCGGCACTGGCAGCGGTTGCTGGAAATTGAGAAATCATAAAATTGGAAGTTGAAGGTTGTTAAATTGCTATTTAGGCGTAAATTTGCGCCCCGCAAGCGGTCCCGTAGTTCAACGGATAGAATGGAAGTTTCCTAAACTTTAGATATGGGTTCGATTCCCGTCGGGACTACCAAAACAAAATCAAGAATGCCGTAAGTCGCTTTTAATCAGTGATTTACGGCTTTTTTGTTTGCGTCATTGTCCCGTTTTGTCTCACTCCCGGCTATTTTTAGTTCGTCAGTGTTTTACCAAAGCTTGGCACGTCACATCAACATTGAACAAAGGCTCAATTATGATTTCAAGTAGTTGGCTATATTTGGACGATGACAACGCTACTTCGAATTCAAGGTAAAGCGTGGCTGCCTCTATTTTGAGAGAATAAGGGCGGCAGTATGCCCACATTATGACAGCAAAGCTTGTAAGCTTCATGGACATCACAACAGTAGGGAACATAACTTTTTGTACTTACTCGTAGCCAGCGAAAAAGCACCATTCGAATTGCTGATATTTTTCCCTAGGCTCGGTGATTTTTGTCAGTCAACCCCCTTCCTGCTGCCCCCTAATTTCGCCCCGAATTTTAGCCATACCAAATAAAGCCGTCAAAATCACCCAGATATGGTACACCAGCTCGATAAAATCTTCAAACCCCAATCCATCGCCGTCATCGGCGCATCTACCCGTGAAAACACGGTGGGCAACTCGCTTTTCAAGAACCTGATTGACAGCGGCTACAAGGGCGGCCTCTACCCCGTGAACGCAAAAAGCAAGGAAGTGCTGGGCATTCCGGCCTTCGAAAACATCGGTGCAGTGCCCGGCCCCGTTGACTTGGCGGTCATCATCGTGCCCGCTAAGTTCGTCCCTGGCGTGGTGGAGGAATGCGGCAAAGCGGGCGTGGGGGGGCTGCTCATCATCTCCGCTGGCTTCCAGGAGGCAGGCGAAGAAGGGCAGGCGATGGTCAAGCAAATCGTGGCTACTAGTCGCCGCTACGGGATGCGCATCGTCGGGCCGAACTGCCTCGGCATCATCAACCCGATGCTGGGCATGAACGCCACCTTCGCCCGGCGAATGGCCCTGCCCGGGAACATTGCATTCATCTCGCAGAGCGGTGCCCTCTGCTCCTCCATCCTCGATTGGGCTTGCGAGCAAAACGTCGGCTTCAGCCACTTCGTCTCCATTGGCTCGATGGTGGACATCGGTTTTGCGGAGCTGATAGACTACTTTGGCATGAACCAAGAGACCTCGTGCATCTTGATTTACATGGAGTCGCTCACCCATGCTCGGCAGTTCATGAGCGCAGCTAGGGCCTTTGCCCGCACCAAACCAATCATCATTTTGAAATCGGGGAAAAGCACGGACGGCACCAAGGCGGCCATGTCGCACACGGGTACACTGGCTGGCAACGACGCCGCTTTCGATGCGGCGTTCAAACGGGCAGGCTGCCTGCGGGTAGAGCGCATCTCACAGTTGTTCAACTGCGCACAGGCACTGTCCATGCAGCCCCGCCCAGTGGGCAACCGCCTTGCCATCGTGACGAATGCGGGCGGTCCCGGCGTGTTGGCCACCGATTACCTGACTACCCGTGGCGGCCAATTGGCACAGCTCTCTGAGGCGACCATTGCAAAACTGAACGAGGCATTACCTGCCCACTGGAGCCACGGCAACCCTGTGGACGTGCTCGGCGACGCCTCACCAACCGAATACCGCAAGGCGGTGGAAGCCTGCCTCGCTGACGAGAATGTGGACGGCGTTTTGACCATCCTCACCACCCAGACCGTGACCGACGCCGACGGCACCGCTGAGGCGCTCGTTGCCGCAGGCGAGCGCACCCGCAAGCCGCTCATTGCCGCTTGGATGGGCGAAAAGGACGTGTGGGCTGCACGGGACATCCTCGAAAATGGTAAAATTCCGAACTACCGCTACCCGGAGAGCGGCGTGGATGTGTTCCTGCAAATGTGGCAGTACTCCCGCAACCTCGAATTGCTGTACGAAACGCCGCCCGAAGCGCCCCGTCGTTTTGTCCCGAAAAGGGACGCCGCTTGGCATATCATCCGCACGGCTTTGGCCGAAGGCCGCCATTATTTGCTGGAAAACGAGGCGAAGGCATTGCTCGGCTGTTACAGCATCCCCGTCGGGGGCAATTACGTGGCAACGAGCGCCAAGGAAGCGGGCCAATTTGCGGAGCAAACAGGCTTCCCCTGTGTGCTGAAAATCGTCTCGCCGGACGCCCTGCACAAGACGGACATGGGTGGCGTGAAGCTGCACATCACCTCCAAGGCCGCTGCCGAAAAGGCTTACGACGCCATCATCGCTTCGCTAAAAAAGCACAAGCCGGACGCCCGTATCGTTGGAGTTTTGGTGGAAAAAATGGAAAAGAAGCGCTATGAACTGCTGATTGGTGCCAACCGTGACCCCATTTTCGGGCCGCTCATCGTCTTCGGGCAAGGCGGCGTGGGCGTGGAGGTCATCAACGACACGAGCTTTGGCCTTCCTCCGCTGAACATCGCACTGGCCCGCCGCACCATCCAACGCACCCGCATTTATCAACAGTTGAAGGGCTTCCGGGGCATTCCCGGCGTAGATATTGACGACTTGGCGTTTGTGATTCAGAAGTTCGCCTACATCTTGATGGACTTCCCCGAAGTTCGGGAAATGGACATTAACCCCTACCTCGTGGACGAGACCGGCGGCATCGTGGTGGACGCCCGCATCCTGCTCGACGACTACCATCCACGCAGCAAAGGCCACCCGTACCAGCACCTCGTCATCTCGCCGTACCCCGAAAAATACGTGAAGCACATGCAACTCAAGGACGGTCGGGACGCCATCTTGCGCCCCATCCGACCCGAAGATGAGCCGATGGAAGCCGAAATGTTCAAGCACATCTCCGACCAGTCGCTGTACTTCCGATTCTTCAACTTCAAGCCGAAAGTCACGCACGACTTCTTGACCCGCCTCACGCAGATTGACTACGACCGGGAAATGGCGCTCATCGCCGAAGTCGAGGAAGATGGCCAAAAGCGCATGGCCGGCGTGGTGCGCATCATCGCCGATGCTTGGGGTGAGACGGCGGAGTTCGCCATCCTCGTCGCTGACCCGTGGCAGAACCAGGGCCTCGGCAGCCTGATGACCGACTACATGCTGGAAATCGCCCGTGACAAGAGCATCAAGCGGGTTTACGCCTCGGTGCTGCGCAACAATTCGCACATGATTCGCATGTTCAAGGACCGTGGATTTGAGTTGGCGGTGGAGGACAGCGGCGTGTTCTCGGCAGTGCTGGATTTGGAAAATGCCCTGCCGTTTGTGGCGGAGTTGCCGTTTGAGCCGAGGTAGGTTGGGAATTAGGAATTGAGAAAATTCAATCTTTGAATTGCTCGTGATAGGTAGCTTCCATCATTTCGAGGTACCAGGATTCCACCTTGCGGCGGGGTTTGAACATCGCTTCGCAACGGTCCCGGAACCTGTCTTCGAACTTGTGCAGGGCAATCATTTCCACGGCTTTTTTGAAGGCATTGTAGCTCGCTTTGTAACTTGCTTCCGGCATTCTGCCAAGCTTGGCGGCGTAGTCAGTGGCTGTCTCCACACGGTAGAGCAGCAAGTCAATCACCTCCGATGGGAACACCGAAACCTTTTCATAATTGGTGATCAATTCCCGGAGCTTGGCATTGCTGGGCCGCTTTCGGTTGCCTGTCCGTGTCCAAAAATAGCCGTAAATCTTGCGGCGGTAGCCTTCCAGCATGGCCTTGCGCTCTTTGTCGGACATGAGTTCTTGGGCATAAAACTCCTGCACTTGGGTCAGCTTGCCGAAGAGTTTTAGGATTTCTTCCCGAACTTCGGTCTCGTCCAGACTGTCGAGGTAGGTTTTGAGGTCTTTGAGTTTTGGTTTGGCCATGAGTGTGTGATTTGAAGTCAAGGGTTAACGTACACCGGGCATTATTTCACCATCAAAGTAAATCTATCAATGTTGCTGACGCTTCATCACGTTTAGAAGGGTGCGCAACTTTTGGAGGATGGGTTTGTCCTCGTGGGCGTAGGCGATGAAGATTTTGGGAAGAATGGGCATAAAAGAATAACTGTTCCTTGTTCACCGCAAATATAGTTTTTCGAATTTATCAATGTACCCAATGTCAAAAGCCCAACGCCCATTGGCCTTTTTTGACAAATATCACCCCTCCAGCTGACCAAAAACACCTGCCGAACGCCCTGCTGCCTCGAACTTGCCGCCGATTTGCATTTCCTTATTCATCTAAAATCGAAGCAATGAATGGAACCAACGGCATCGCATCCTACACGCCTGCGCAGACATGGCTTTTGGCCATCCTGCGCATGCTCATTGGCTGGCACCTCTTGTACGAGGGTGTGGTCAAGCTCTGGAATCCCGGCTGGTCGGCAGGTGGCTACCTGATGGACTCGCAGGGGCCTTTCGCCGACCTGTTTTACAAGATGGCCGCCAACCCCAACTTGCTGGACGTGGTGGACTTCCTGAACATCTGGGGCCTCATTCTCGTCGGATTGGGGCTGCTGCTCGGCATCTTCACCCGCCTCGCCTGCGTGGGCGGCATCCTGTTGCTGAGCCTCTACTTCCTCTCACACCCGGCGCTCATCGGCGTGAAATACGCCATGCCCAGCGAGGGCAGTTACCTGTTTGTCAACAAAAACCTCATCGAAATGGCTGCCCTGTGCGTACTCCTCGTTTTCCCAACGGGTAAAATGGCGGGGTTGGACGGCCTACTATTTCGGAAGACGGTGGACGGCTGATAAATAAAAGTTGGCAGTTCGACAGTGGGCAGTTGGCAGTCAAACGCTGCCTCCCCCTGAAACCCCAGCAATTCCAACAATCAAACAATTCAACAATTCAACAATGTCAACAAATAAAATCAATCGGCGGGACGCCATCAAGGGCTTGGCAGCAGTTCCCGTGCTCGGTGCTTTTTTGTTGGGTGCCGATGCGAAAAGCGACCACGACGAGGATATCAAGGAGGAAATTCTTCGTGAACTCAATATCGAGCCTGCCGTGCCAAACCCAACTGGCTCCATGAAAGGCGATGTGCTGCGGGTGGGCATCATCGGCTATGGTGGCCGGGGCGAGCACCTCATCCGGGCCATCGGCTTCGCAAGTCCGAAATGGCTGGCTGATATGAAGGAAAACGCTACCAAAGACCCCAAGGATACCCGCCTAAAGGACTACCTCGAACAGGAAAACTTGAATGTACAGCTCACTGCGGTCTGCGATGCCTTCGATGTGCGGGGCGAACTGGGCGTTGCCGCTGGCAGCAAAGACGGCTTCCAGCCCAAGCAGTACCGTGACTACCGCAAGATGCTCGAAGACCCCAACCTTGACGCCGTCGTCATCGCCACGCCCGACCACCTTCACGCCCCGATGGTCATTGCCGCTGTACAGGCGGGCAAGCATGTTTATGTGGAAAAATGCATGACCCACAAGGTGCGGGAAACCGTTGAACTGTACGATGCGGTGAAAAAGTCCGGCCTTGCCTTTCAATTGGGGCACCAGCACCGCCAGACGGCGAGCTTCCTCACCGCACGGGAATTGGTGAAGAAAAAAGTGCTGGGGCACATCAACCTCGTGCAGACGAACACCAACCGCAACGACGACAACGGCGCTTGGCAGTGGGAAATCCACGAAAAGGGCAACCCTCAGACGATTGACTGGGACCTCTTCCTCGGCAATGCGCCCAAGATTCCGTTCAACGCCGAGCATTATTTCCGCTGGCGCAAATGGTGGGCCTACGGCACCGGCCTCTCCGGCGACCTGCTCACCCACGACTACGACCGCATCAATTGCGTACTGGAAATGGGCATTCCCGCCAGTTGTTCCGCCTCCGGCGGCATCTACACGCACCGAGATGGGCGTGACGTGCCCGACGTGTTCCAAGTGGTGATGGAGTACCCCGATTTCACGATGGGCGCTACGCAAGAAGCTGGCAAAGAAAAAGGGATGACCTTCGTGTACAGCTCTACCCTCGGCAACCAGTACGACCGGGGCACCTTGCTCATGGGACACGACGCCACGCTGGAGCTTGGCGAGCAATTGGTCATCCATGCCGACCCGCAGTCCACCCGCTACAAAGACTTTATTGAAAAAGGCATCGTCAACCTCGAAGTGCCAATGTACGCCTATGACCCAAGGGCCAAGGGCGTGGACGCCGTGACCGGGGCCACTGCCAAGTATTTCGCCAACAAGGGCCTGATGTACACCTACCGAGATGGCAAGCGGGTGGATTCGACCTTCCTGCACCTGCGGGAATGGTTGAGCGCCATCCGAAATGGCCACAAGGTCAGTTGCGGCTTGGAGGAAGGATTTCAGGAAGCGATTTCGGCGCACATGGCGTCCGTATCGTTCCGCACCGGCAAGCGGGTGGAATGGGACGCCGTGAATCGCAAGCTGAAAAATGTGAGCGATGCGGAACTGGCGGCGATTGGGATGTTGTGATTCAATTCAGCATCGGGCGTTGCCCAATGCTGAGGGATTGCGCCCTTTCAGGGCTTCCATCATGCGAAGAACTGGAAGGGCGCAATATTTATTTCTCTTCGACAATTTCATACTTACCTGATTGCATCCTGTAATACCGTTCGTTTAAATCCCCTTTTTCCAGCACCTTGTGAAACGGTGAAAAAAACGCATCTTCTCGCTCCATTTTATCCTCAAACCACTGGAAATCCGGCAGGATGAGCAGTGTTTCGGCAGAGTCGGGACTTTCGAGCGCCGATAGGTGCATGGTGGTAAACGGTACACCCCAGGTCATCAGCACGGTGTCGAGCGGGGCTTGGTTTTCGCGTAGCAAAAAGCGATTGCCAGGGCGTTCCAAGTGCCGTTTAATCCAAGCGTACTGGCCAGCGACGGTGCGGTGGTTCCAAGCGATGGTGGCGAGGCGGAGGAGAAGCAAACCTCCAAACAAAAACGGCAGCCACCGTCCTGCTCGACTGCTTTTTGCCGAAGGCAGGGCATCAAAAAACAACGGCACTGCCACAAAAATGCTCAACGGTAAATAAGACACCTCCGAGTAAAACCGGGTAGCTGCTTGCGGGTCAGCGATGTTGTAAAGCAGCAGGTAGCCCAGCGAAAACGACCAGACCAGCCCCAACTGTAGCCACTGCTTTTTCCGAAGGTAAAAAACACTCACCACGCCGAGCAGCAGTGGCAGCAAGTAATAGTAATGTAGGCAGCGTTCGAGAAAAACGAAGTTGGATGGGATTGCCCAGGGCTTGGGCAGGTAGGTGGCTAGGTTGACGGCGAATTCGGCCTGCTTTGCCGCCTCGTACCAATTGGTAAAAAACACCGATTTGATAGCTGTGGCCAACAAGAAAACACCCAACACTAGCCCGTACCGCCCGTGACGCAACTCCTTGATTTTCAGCCAGAAAAACACCCAAAGGAACACCGTGAAGATGATGCTCAACTTGTGCGAAAACCCCACAGTTACTGCCAGCGGAACGAGCAACGCCCACTGCCAAGCGGCATCCAATCGGGTATTGCGGAGCACCACGCCGAATGCAAGCAGCAGCAGTGAAAGCCCCAAGTTGAACTCACTTTGGATATGGTAAAACCCATCAAAAGTCATCAGCGTGGCCAGCGAAAGCAGCACCCAGCCAAGGGCCTCGCAGCGTAGATAACGGACGAGCAGGTGCCAAATTGTGAAGTAAAAAAGGATGTACGCCGCCGAAAATCCCATTGCCAACGCCCAAAGCGGTGCCCCCATTTTCATCAACAAAAATGGCACGACCTGTGGCAAGGCGGTCACGAATCGGTAATGGTAAACCTGGATTTTCTGCTCGTTGATGAGGTTGAAAAGCTGGAACCCGGCGTCCATGAAGAAGGCCCGCTCACGGTAGAAAACGAGGGAAAGGACGAGGAGTATCGCCCAGGTGGAGTAGCCCAGAAATTGGAAATTAGGAAATTGGAAATTGGGTACTGTCCCCAATTTCCAATTTCCATTTTCAGCTGATTGCATACGTCGTCAGTCTACACTTCACCCGCAGCACCTGACGGATGTCTTCAAGGTCCACTTCGTAGGGTTTATAAACGTTGCTGTTGTCGGAGATGAGGCGGATTTGGCTCCCGTCCTTGAGTTGCTGTACCCGCTTGGCCACCACCACATCGGTCACAACCACATAGACATTGTTGTCGCGCAAAGGGTCGCCCCGCTCAAGCGGCTCGCAGACGACGATGTCGCCGTTGGTGATGGTAGGGTACATGCTGTCGCCCGTGATTTCGAATGCGATGAGGTTACCATCGAGGTTGGGGATGGAGAACTTGGGCAGGTCGGCGAGGTAGCTGTTGTCAGAGTGTTCGAGGGCGTAGCCGGCCATGGCCCGGTTGGGCACGAGCGTGATGTTCATGCGCCCCCCATGCTGCCGTTCGTCAAGATAGCGGACGGGGATGGCCGAGTCGGAAACCCGCTTGAACATCTGGTTGGCGAAGCCAAACAGGTAGTTGGCGTCCACGTCGTATATTTCAAACAATTTGTGTAACTGCTCGACAGTAATGTTGCGGTCACCCTTCAGAATGCTGTTCACAACATGGTTGTAAGTACCAAGCTGCTTCGCAATATCCGACTTTCCTTTAATCAAATTGTTTTTTTCTAGCTCCTCAAACACTTGTCTAAAGCGTTGATTAACAATGTTTTCTGAGAAAATGCCCATTTTTTATGAAAAAAGTTTTAAAAATGTTTGGACTAAAAAACATTTTGTTTTTACATTTGCATCATCAGATTGCGCAAGCAACAGGAACGTGCAAAAGGAAGGCTCGAAGATACAAATAGTTTTCATCGGTTTTCTAAAAACAACTTAGCCATGAGTACTTACCAACACAATAGTTTCGATTCAGGCTACGGCCACGCCCGTTACAGCCGCTCGGGCAGCGGCCTTTCTTACAGCAACCACCAGCCCATGTCCGCCGGGGAGATGGTCATCTGGGTGCTGCGCCGCCTTGCGCTTGCCGCCGAGCGTTTGTTTGTGGTGGGGAAATACCAGTTTTACAAGAGTACGGCCGTTGCACCGAGCACGATGAAAGTGCCGGTGGTGAAAATGGCCATCGTGGGTGCTTTTGCCTTCTTCGTCTTTCGCAAGGATGCGAGCATGGAAATGGGCATGGGCGCACGGCAACGGGCCGATATGGGAGGCAGGCCCGCTGCCGAAACCGTTGCCTACGAGGAACCACCAACTTCCAAAAAGTCGGGGTGGGGCGGCTTGGGTGCCATCTTTGAATCCAAGGACTACTTCGCCGACGAATCGGGAGACGACGCCGAGACCCGCCGCACCAAGGCGTACATCCGCCGCTTCAAGGATTTGGCCATCGAAGAATCAGAGCGCTACGGCATACCTGCCAGCATAAAAATGGCACAGGGCATCCTTGAAACCAATGCTGGGGGCAGTCAACTTTCGAAGAAAAACAACAACCACTTTGGTGTAAAATGCTTCAGCCGCACCTGCAAGAAGGGCCACTGCTCCAACTTCGGCGACGACAGCCACAAGGACTTTTTCAGGAAATACGACAACGCTTGGGAATCATGGCGGGCACATAGCAAAATGATTGTGAGTGGCAAATACAAGACCCTGTTAAAGCACGGCGACGACTACGAGAAATGGGCAAAAGGACTTAAAAAACTTGGCTATGCCACAGCCAAACACTATGACAAAACTTTGATTGAACTCATCGAAAAGTACCACTTGGATGAGCTGGATTGATACCTGAATTGCTGAATTGTCTTCAGGTTGTCGCCGTGCGAGTCAACAATCAAACAATACAGCAATTGAACAATCCAAAATCACCCGACTGTTCCGCTCTCACTATGAAAGCCCCAATTAACCAGCCCCAAATCACCACGATATTTTAGTAGTTTTCTCATGTATGTTCTGGGTGCGACCGCCAGCTGCGAACGGCAGCTTGGCGGTCTTTTTTGTTTGGTGGCGGGCCGCCGCCGGCGGCCAGCAACAAAACAAAAAGGGGCC
>CAYTZS010000162.1:0-12022 GCA_964442355.1 uncultured Saprospiraceae bacterium
ACGACAACGGGCTAAGGGCCAAAATAACCAACTACGGTGGCAGTGTCGTTTCGCTGATGGCTCCCGACCGAAATGGCAAGTTCGAGGACATTGTACTTGGTTATGAAACGCTGGACGAATACGTCAAAGACAATCCTTATTTCGGCTGCATCGTTGGCAGGTATGGCAACCGCATTGCCAAAGGCCAGTTCGAACTGGACGGTAAGACCTACACATTGGCCAAAAACAACGGCGAAAACCACCTGCACGGCGGCCTCAAAGGTTTTGACAAAGTGGTTTGGGAGGCCGTTCCAGACACCTCAAAAGGGGAAGCCAGCCTCAATTTAACCTACGTCAGCCCAGACATGGAAGAAGGCTACCCCGGCAATCTCGAAGTACGGGTCGTTTATACGTTGACCAATCAGGACGAACTAAAAATCACCTATTTCGCCACACCCGATAAGAAAACCCACGTCAACTTGACACACCACGGCTACTTCAACCTGACCGGTGGCGCAAAACGGGACATCCTTACCCACGAACTCACCCTCAACTCCAACGGCTTTTTGCCCATTGACAAAGGCCTGATTCCAACAGGCGAACTGCGTGCGCTGAACGGTAGTCCGTTCGATTTTCGGAAGCCCAAGCCGATTGGAAACGACATCAATTTTACTGATGAGCAACTGGTGATAGCAGAAGGTTACGACCACTGTTGGGTATTGGCTAACCCCCAGCCAGCTTCGAAACCTGGCCATGCCGCAACTGTTTACGAGCCGGAGAGTGGCCGTGTCATGGAAATTTCCACGACAGAACCAGGCATCCAGTTTTACTCTGGCAACTTTTTAGATGGAAAATACAAGGGCAAAGGAGGCGTGATTTATCAAGACCGTTGGGGTCTATGCCTCGAAACCCAACATTTTCCAGATACCCCAAACAGGGCGTTATCGGAATTTCCATCAACGATAGTAATGCCAGGGTCGCACTATTCGTCCACCACCATCCACAAATTTTCAGTACGATAACCCCTCAAATGCCCTATCGCTTGGGCTATATTTGCGGTCCAAATCAAATTTGCTAACCAAATTTTTCCGACATGAAGAACATTACTGTGATAGGTGCAGGCACGATGGGGAATGGCATCGCCCATGTTTTTGCCATGCACGACCACAAGGTCAACCTCGTTGATGTATCGCAAGATGCCCTCGACCGAGCAATGGTTACCATTGCGAAAAACCTCGACCGCATGGTGTCAAAAGGTGTAGTCACTGAAGAGCAAAAAGAAGCTACGCTTGCCAATTTGACCACCTACACCGAGTTGAAGGATGCGGTTAAATCGTCGGATTTGGTCGTGGAAGCTGCAACCGAAAATATAGATTTGAAGCTGAGAATCTTCCGACAAATGGACGAATTGGCCCCTTCAAAGGCCATTTTGGCAACCAATACTTCGTCCATTTCTATCACTAAAATTGCTTCTGTTACGAATCGACCAACTCAGGTCATCGGCATGCATTTCATGAATCCAGTACCAGTAATGAAGTTGGTGGAAGTGATTCGTGGCTATGCCACTTCCAATGAAGTTGCTCAAAAAGTGATGGCCATGAGTCGCCACTTGGGCAAGGTACCTGTCGAAGTAAACGACTACCCAGGCTTCGTGGCCAACCGCATTCTGATGCCTATGATAAATGAGGCTATTTACTCACTTTACGAAGGCGTTGCTGGTGTAGAAGAGATTGATACCGTAATGAAATTGGGAATGGCGCACTCAATGGGGCCACTCCATTTGGCCGATTTTATTGGACTAGATGTGTGCCTTGCCATTATGAGGGTGTTGCACGAGGGTTTTGGCAATCCGAAATATGCCCCTTGTCCATTATTGGTCAATATGGTTACAGCAGGGAAACTCGGCGCAAAATCCGGCGAGGGATTCTACCTCTACAAGCCGGGCACGAAGGAACTGGAAGTGGCTGGCAATTTTAAGCAGTTGAATTAGACAAAAAAAATCCCGCACTAAAAACGGGTGCGGGATCTAAATATGAAGAGAATAAAGGTTAGTTCACGGTATTTCGGGAAATTTACAAATACAGGATTTCCCGGATGTCCTGCTCGGTTTTGATTTCTTTGTTTACTTCTTCCAAGACAAACTCAAATTTCTTGGCTTTCGAATTTATTGCTTTGAACTGAGTGGGCCTGTAAACGGCAATTTTGTTGTCATCAGTCACGAGCCAAAGCAGATTCTCAGAATTTTTATTGAAGCGGAGTTCCGTGTCATCATCCGCAAGAAATTGATAAACAGTGTTGCGGCTTTTGTCCACCAGATAAGCTGCACGGTTGTTGTAGGGCTTGCCAGATTTGTCCTTGAAATTGGCCGCCAACTGAAGAACGTCTGGCGGCAATGGCCTGTCGCAATTCCAAATGCCAAACGACGATGCTGCAAACCTATTCACGACCTTCTTCTTAATGATTTCGCTGTTGGCTGCGTAGTCCAGCCCTTCCTTACGAAGCTCGTTTACCCGTTTTTCAAAACTCAAGGTCGCAAGTCGCTTTTCTTCTTCAAACCGCTTTTTTACAGCAGCTTTTTCTGCAGCCAATTTGGCTTCCCGCTCAGCATCCAGCTTTTGGAACTGCTGAAATTCTTGGTTGAACTCAGCGAGGGCCTTATCGTAATCACTACCACTCAGCACTGGGTTTACCATCACTTTGATGGAAGCGTCAGCCTTTTCCAAGGTAAGCTCGTAGTCTCGCTCATTCAGTTTTTTGATATTCAACCCAGTTACTGCACTAAACTCTTTCTGCAAACGATCGGGGGTGATGGCAGCGCTTGGGCTCAGTTGCCAAAGCATTTTCGAGTATTTGGCGTAAAGCTGGCGCAGTTCCCTTTCTTCCTCACCGATTGCGCCATTGTTCTTTGCCGGGAAAACGTCCTCCATGTCTAGGTTGAACACATAATCCGAGCCGTTAGCTCTTTGAGGTTTTTGAGGCTCCTTTGGCTTCGGTATCTTCCTTTCAATTTTTGCAACTTCTGCAGCTTCGCTCACTTGGATGGCCAGCATCTTTTCTGCAAGTGCCTTTTGAGCTGGGTAAAAAGGGCTTTTCTCATCAAGGTTCGTCTGCTGCGGTGCATCGCTCAACACTTCCATCCTGTCGATGTCCTGATAAACCCAACTGCGCTTATTTTCGTCTAGTTTGTAGATGTTGTAGCCAGGCGGTACATTCAAATTGGGCGAGGTGTTCACGTTGGAAATCAATTCGACATTGATGGTCTTACCAGGAGCCATTTTTACTTTTTTGCCATCTTGTTCAGCAAAAACCTCAATCATGCCAGCACTTTCGAGGTTGTAGCTTACACCAGCCGAGTCGTAAGTCATCGGTATTCCAGCAATGAAAAAGTCAACGAAATCGTGCATCTCACGATAGTGAAGCGTTACTTCACCAGTTAGCGCCTCGCCACTTTCGGTCACGAACGCCCCAGCTGGCACAATCAATTGTGAGCCACTTGGATACTTATAAACACCACCCTCGTGTGGGTTGACTTTGTAGCTGGCGAATGTTGGTTTTAATTCGCCAAACGGTTGATTTACAAATGGTTTTGAATTAAAATAGGCGGTTTGGCGTTGGCTGAAATCTTCCTTAAACGCCAAATGGTACAACATAAAAATGCCCACAAGCGAGGCAGCAACTGCACTTCCAACCCAAAGCAGTCTTCGAATGATGGGTTGCTGTTTCGGCTGGTTTTGGAAGCGATTCAGCAGCGCATCAAAATCTTTGTGCTTCGCAATTTGCTCTGTTGAGGGGGTCTTTGGGTTAAGTCGTATGTCGTAATTCTTTTTCATGCTTTACTATTTAAGGGCGGAGGCCAGGGCAATATTATTTCAGTGGGTTCCGCTCATTTGGCTAGTAATTATTTTTTTCAACCGTTCGAGAACTCGATAAGTGCGCACTTTGGCATTGCTCTCCGTGATGTTGAGCATTTCGGCAATTTCCTTGAAGGGTCGCTGTTCAAAAAACCGCATCTCCACGATTTCCAAGTCAGCCTCCTTCAGTTCGTCGAGGGCCGAAATCAAGTAGGGCCTGTACTTTTCCAAGTCATCATCGAGTGCCTCCTCGAACATGCTGGCCAAGTTGGTTTCCTCCACGCTGACTACCCTAACTTTCTTCGTTTGCCGATACCATTGCGCAATCTCGTTGCTGGCAATCCGATATAGCCAAGCAGAGAACGGCACACCTCGAAACGTGTAGTCGCCAAGCCTTTGCATGGCCTTGAGGAACACCTGTGAGCAGATATCAGCGCTGAGTTCTTCGTTTTGGGTTCGATTAAATACAAACAGGTAAATGGGCTCAAAATAACGATCGTACAATGGCCTAAACGCAGCTGGGTCAGCTTGCGCAGCCTGAATTGAGGACCACTCGTCCTGTATGTCGTCACTGGAAACAGTCCGCCGGAAGGAATTCATCAGCCCTTCATTTTTCACAAGGGTACGATTAATTTGAAAATCCAGAAACATTTTGCACAGCTTGGTGCTCACGGTAGAAGGTGTTGCCTTTTGATTTCATCGCAGCGTTTAAACTAATGTGGCTTAACCAGGAGTGTGCTTAATTTCTTCAACCTAAAACATTCCACAACAAAATTCAAATGGCAACTTCCTTTTCCGTTTACCAGCACCGAGAAGCTGTGCCTCTCGGACTGTTCTGGCTTATAATGCAAAGCTGAGAAAAGGATACAGGTAAGATGAGAAGTTTTTCAACCGTTCTCCAATAAAAATTGGGCGGACTGCCCAATGGCAGCCGCCCATTCTTTATGTTTATTCATGGAACTTTTGATGGCCCCGGTCAGTCCATCAACATCATCATCCGGGTAGCAGTATAATCTGTTGTTTCCAGGCGATAGTAAACCACGCCCGTGGTGCTCAACTCTGTGCGCTTGAGCGAAATCTTGTTGTAGCCAGCTGAAAAGCTCCCCTCGACCACCTTCAAAGTCCTGCCTGAAACATCGGTAAAAGTGAGCCTACTATCTGTAGCTTGTGGAAGGTAGAATCCAATTTCTGTTTTGTCGCTGAACGGATTTGGCGTGTTTTGATAGAGCGCTGCACCAAAATGATTCTTACCCGAGTTTTCAAATTCAAGCGAGACACCTGTTCTTTCCAAATCCTTGGAGTACGCCTCGGCTTTGGTGTACCTAGAGCTTATGGACAGCATTTCATGCAGTTGCCCTTTGGCCTTCACCTTAAACGTCAGCGCAAAAACTTGGCCTTCAAATGCATTACTCGTGCCATCTGGCCTATTCCAACTTGCAGTGATTGCTCCGTTGGCAAGCATTTTATAGCCAAAGTTTTCTTCGGATACAATTCCTCCATCGAGGTCTGTAAACTCCAACTTATCTGCATCAAAATCTAGGGTAAACTGAAAACCTGACAACTCAACTCCATTAGCGATGAAAGGTATCGTAACAGTTTGTCCGACTTCTAACAGCTGGTCGTTCACTTTGAACTTAAAATCTCCGCCATCCGTGCGGTCTTCGCTGCTATCATTGTAGCTATTGACCACAGCACTTCCATTCACATCACCCACTTTTATTCCAATGAAATCAGTGTTCAATTGGTCATCGGTAACGTTGTTGACGTTGAAAAGCTCAGGGAACTGAGATGCCCAAGGATTCATCGGGTTTGGAAACAAAAAGTCTTTGTCCACAAAGCGCCAAGAAGTATTGTTCTGAAAGTCGTCCGTTATGAACAGAATCAACTTCCTGATTTCAACCATGTCAAAAGTTGTCACACTTCCCGATTTGTTGGCATCGGCAGCAATGATTTTGTACGGAGAATCCAGCAGCGTTACGCCAAGAATGTGCTTAGAAATTAGAACCAAGTCGAAAGTCGTGACACCGTTCAGCGGGTTGTCATCTTTCACGGGCACCACTGAATAATCACCACCTGGCACTAATCCTGAAAATTGGTACATGCCACTTGCATCGGTTTGCACCATGTCAGCGCTGTTGCCGCTTAAGTGAATTTCAACATTCTCAATCCCTTCTTCGTCTTCGTTGGTCACCAAGCCAGTCAAATTGATAAGTGGGTCGGCGCAACCCTGAGCATTGTCTTGCACCGTGATAAAAGTGGAACAGAAGTCTTGGTTGCCACAATCGTCAGTCACCCAAACATCCACGAAAGTGGTTGAATTCTGGTTGGTGCAAGTGAATGTGATACTTGTCTTTGTGGTGTCTGGTGAGAATGAAAAAGTTAGGTCGGTATCGCAATTGTCAAAACTGTTGTCATCAAGGTCGCTGGCCCAAACATCAATCATCGGAGGAACCGTGTTCATCAAGGTGACGACGATGCCCGTTTTGCAGTATGGCGTGGGTTTCTTGCAATCCTTGACCATGACGGTTGTGTTGCAAACTGTTTGGTTGTTGCAATTGTCCATTGCTGTGTAAACCACTTCGTAAGTACCCGGTGGAACGTTGGGGAATGGCCCAAAACCATTCATCCATACCCCACCGAGGTTAATCTCTGCCGAGATGGTAACATCTGGGCTACAATCACTGACTTCTGGCGTTGGGAGCGTCAAGGCAACAGCGCAGGTATTGTCTTCGATGCAAACTTTTGGAATGGTGCAGCCAGCCACAAAAACGGGGTCAACTATATCAATAACTTTGATGACCTGTTGATAAGTAATGTAGCCATCCCAAGGGTCGGTGTCCAAGTCCGTATCTGGGTAGAGGTTGCGGTTGGCATCAAGTACCGTGGGCCGACGAAGGTTGGAGGGCAACCCGCTTCTCCAAGAGTCACGGAACGTACGGCCATCACAATCCCCATCACCGTCAACATCGCATTGAGGGAAAGGCAAGCCGAGCTGGTTCTCAGGTTGTTCAACTACTTCTTGGTCAATAATTCCCGGATTTGTTCCAACGACGCACCAGTTTATCAGCGTCCAGTTGCGTACAATTTTATAGCAGGCATCCGGTACGACCGTAAGCAGGTCGTCATCATAAGTGATGGCCACCAATTCGCATGTTTCATAAAATATTTTGGGCTCGCCGAAATCTGGAGGAGTTGTGCCACAATTGACAGTAATGTCAGCTGGGAATTCCACTGCCCAATCTGAAACATGGTCCACGAAAATAGTTTGGCTGCAAGGTTGCACCGTTGTGTTGCCAGCTCCGTCAGTTGCGGTAAAGCTTCGGATAATGCTTCCTTCCAAACACTGGTCGAGGTTGCTTGAATAAGTACGATTTACGGTCAGCCCGCAATTGTCATAAAAAGTAGGTGTACCAAAAACCTGATCGAGGTATTGACTTTTCTCAGCAGCAGTTGGAAGTGAGGCAACTTGTGTTTCAATGTTGTCAGCAAACCAATCACAAGAAATGCGTTGGCTAGGTGGACAGGAAACAAGCACAGGGAACAATTTATCGTTCACCATAACCTGCACCATGCAATCATTGTAGTTGCCAAAACAATCAAAAGCCCTAAATACCACGGTGATTGTTTTGCCAACATCTTCGCAACAGAAATAGACCGATGGGCCAAACTCCAAATCAAAATGACCATCGTCACAGGGGTCGTCGTCCATCCTACGTACTTCAAATTTATCCAGACAACAATTGTCGCTAGAGGCGAGATTGAAAGCATCCGCAAAGACCTCTGCTTTTCCTGTTGACTCCAGGTTAACATCTGTGATTTCTACACAAATCGGGGTAGGTGCAATCCCGTCAATAACTGTCAAAAGCACATCCTTCGTTGCAACGTTGCCGCAATTGTCAAAAGCTTGTATCGTAACTACGTAATAAAGCTGGCTTGGTGTGTTAATCGGTAATCCTGGGGCTGGAATTTGTCCATTGACAATTTCCACAGCTATCGGGTGAACAACGCTGAGGTGGATATCAGCAATACCAGAACAGTTGTCAGATGCCAAGGCCGAGAGTGGTATCTCAGTGGCACTGCAAGGCAGTGGATGAGCGCCAGCAATGTTTGCATTGACCTGAATATTGCTGGCTGTGATGTTCGGGGGCAATGAATCTTCAACTTTGATTACCTGAACATTATCCTCACCACCCATGCCACTGATGATGATGTCACCCGTACACCAATCAATCACAGTCCAAGTGCGGATAATCTCAAAAACACCAGTGATATTATCGCCACAAGGAAAAATCTTTTCGTCAGAATAGGTGACGTTGTATTTGCACCATTCTCCATCGATGTTGGCTGGGATACCAGAGCCAGTACCCGATAACTGACTGCCAATCAGCGTAGGATTCACTTCAATTATCAAAGTGGCCGGGTCAACATCGGTAATATTACTCCTCAACCGACTAGCATTGATAATATTGGGGCGGGAAGCAAATTGGTTGCATTGCCAAACGATGTCGGATGGGAAATCAACGACTTGCGGCCTCTCCACGGTAATGATTTCAATACAAGGGGCTGAAGTATTTCCGTATTCATCGGTGGCAAACCATGTCCGTTGGAACGTGACTTTGTTGTCGTCACAAGCATTGATGTCAATCTGGGTTACACCAGCCAACTCCAGTACTGGAAAGAGGTCACAATTGTCGAAAAACAACGGTTCATCAACGGCATCGACTGCTTGAGTGCAGGGAATTGTCCAATCTTGACAAAGAATCGTAGGTGCTGTTTTGTCTTCAAGGATGATTTGCCCCCAGCACGAATTGCCATTATCGGGATCCATCACCTTGGCTATCAGGTACTGTCCAACCTCATCGCAAGTCAACCAGTTGGAAAACTCAAAACCCATTTCATTGGTAATCGTGACGAGGTAGTCATCATAACAGCCGTAAGGTCCACCCTCAAGTATCATGTCTGCATTTACGTAAGTCGTACCAAATTCTCCAATAGTCAGGTGTACAACTGTATTGCAAGCTAAGGTTTGTGAGGGGTTTGGGAATTCAAGAACAACAACATCGAAAGTACAGGTACTTGAGTTGCCCAAGTCATCGGTGGCTTGCATGACAACTGTGTTGTTGCCAATAGGAAAATAACTGCCAAAAGGTATCCCACCGATTTGAGTGATATCTGGAGAGAAATCGCAGTTGTCAACAGCAGTTACACCACTCAACTGAACTGCGGTTTCACAAAGTCCAGCCTGAAGCGTCACTGTTATGTTTGTCGGGCAATTGATGACAGGCGGCTCGATGTCGTTGATTTGCACGATGACAGAATGGAAATCATTGGCACAAACGCCACCTTGGTTGCCTGAATAGGTATTTATTGGAAACGGAATTGGAGCAGTAGCATTCGTCGTTTGATTGTCCAATGCATTTATCCCACTGAAGGACCAATTGCTCAATTGAAAAAAAGAAGCGTCAGGGCCTGTATTGTTGAAGCGATAAGCCCAGCCATCCAAGTAGTCCCAAGGTTGTCCGCTGCCGCTTAGATTGATATCACCAAAAATATCTATCACCATGCCATTGCAAAAAAGCTCTATGGCATCGTCGCCATTGATGCTTGGTGCATTTGCGTTCACGAAAGTTGGAGGAAATCCAAAAAATGCCTGAAATGCGGTCGCTTCGGTAGCTACCCAAATATGAGTTCCTGCTGCAATGGAAGTTGCGGGAAAAGTAAACTCTTGTCCGTCTGAACCGCCGCCATTGTTTGCGGAGCCAAAGCCGTAGGCACTTAAATCAGGTATGTCAGTTAATGCATAAAATTCCACGGCCTTTGGAATTCCACCAGTCAATGGGCCGTCTACAACGCCTGTGATAATTAAGTTGCCACACCCGCTGACACCATTGGTCACACCGTAGGTGCCCACATCTGAGCCAGCTAAATTTATCACGCCTGTAGCTGGGTTCAAATCCAAAAATGGGCCTCCATTAATTACGCCATAAGTGTACAAACCGTCTGTGCCAGTGGAATGTGTTGGTGCAGGATTGGTTGTTCCGTTGGGGCAAAACAAGCTGCTTGGATACGAAAATTCGGCATCAGCCTCCTCTAGAATCGTGATGGCTACTATATCCGTAGCACTAACACAAACCCCACCAGTGCTTGGAACAGTCCAAGTTAATAGCACAGATGTTCCAATTTCAGATGATGCAGGTGTGTAGGTGGATGTAGGACTGTTCACGTTGCTAAACGTACCTACCCCTCCTGACCAACTGCCACTGCCAGAGGCAGCCAGTGAAACTACTTCACCTTCGCAAACCAATTGATTCGGTCCTGCATCTGCAAAAGGTGGGGCTACGATTTGCACCTGACGAGTACAAGAGACAGATGCAGCCAGTATATTAATGTGTTGACCAATCGGCCAAGGGTTCATGGCTGATGCATTGGTCATTGTTCCATCCAAAGCATCGATACCACTGAAAATCCAATTGGCTTGAGGGAAGGTGTTTCCATCAGGACCGGTATTGTTTGCCCTGTAGGCCCACCCATCTAGGTAATCCCAGAAAGTGCCCGTGCCATCGACACCAACTTGTCCAAATTGGTCAACTACGGTAGCTCCTTGAAATAGCCGAAATGCATCATCGCCATTGATGTTGACAACGTTGCTAGTGTAAGTTGGCGGGAATCCAAAATAAGCCGTGAAGTTGGGTATTTCTGTGGCAATCCAAATCCGAGTACCTGCGGTAGCCGGAACGTTTGGAAAAGTGAAGGCAGCTCCAGCTGTTGTGTTGCCATTGAAGTAAACCGAAATGCTGTAAGCACTTAAAGACGGGATGTTTTCCAACACGTAAAGTTCCATTGCTTTAGGCGTCCCCCCCGTGAGCGGTCCATCAACCACACCTACAATCACCATTGGACCATTGCTCATGGTATTCACAGTATTGGTCACATCGTACGTGCCGGGGCTGCTGGCGCTCAAGTCAATAAGGCCACTTCCAGCGTTTAGGCTCAACGTTGGGCCGCCTGAAACCACCATGTAGGTGTAGGTGCCATCACTACCAGTGCTGTGAGAAGGTGTTGGGTCTGACCCATTTTGACAGTATGAAGAAGCGCTGTAAGTGAATTCTGCGGCTGGGTCGCAGGGGTTCTGCGAAAAGGATGGCAAGGCTTGAGAAAGCAGCAGTACCTTAAACAGAAGAAGTTTGCACCAATGCCAATTTGGGCATTGGGTAAGATTCGTTACTTTCATGAGATTATAATTTGTCAACCAATACCCTAATATTGTTCTGGCTAAAGTCTTTTTTGCTTGAAGTTAGTAAAAACGTGCTGTGCTTAATAACTACGGAGAATGGGTAAAATCAGTACTGGCTGGAAAGTCTTTATAGCAGGCCAAAGATAAAGCCAATATACTTGTTCTACAGCTTTTTTTGATGACAATTTTTAGATAATTTATTTTTTTTCAATTCTATCGTCATTTGTGGCACATCGTCAATACAGTCGTTTCTAAGCTTTGAGCTAACTTACCTAAATTCCACATTGATTACAATTCGTCTGAACCGAAATTCTGGCACAGCACTATTTTTCTGAGAAAAGTTTCGAAGGATTTTCAAAAATATTTTATTTTTTAAAATACATCTATTACCTTTGTAACACTACAAAACGACTTCCGTAAGATTTAGGCAGAAGGGTATCCAAGTCACTTACCCTACACACACTGTAACCAATCAAAACTCGATTGGGAGATTGACATAAAGTTACTTGCGCTTATCGGCAAACAGTATTGCGCACCTGTGAAACACTTGATAAACTTACTTTACTGAACTAAAGACACCTTTACCCACACTGTACGTGTGGCAGCTTGCCTCTGGAAAACAGAGACTTACCGAAAAAGCATTGCGCTTTCATCCCTGTTCTACATTTCCTAAGACAGGTCTTCAAAAAAACGGCAGGCAGATTATAATCCATCATTGGTTTTAAAAACAAGTTGGGAACTACTGCGACTGTGATAGGTTGGATTCAGCTATCGCTGTTTCTACCGCGTTCATCAGTTGTTAGGTGATTTGTCTGCCAGACAAAGGTTAGTGTAATGCGAACTACTTGGAGCATTTGATGGCTAAGTTGTAATCCCTCGTTAATTTTTTAAACCCATGAGCAATGACAAGTGAAACTACTCCTCACACTTTTCAGCAGGAACACTATTTGGTAAAGAG
>CAYTZS010000163.1:0-11996 GCA_964442355.1 uncultured Saprospiraceae bacterium
CAAGATGCTCGCCCCGAAGCCCATTTGGTTCACGAACAACGACATGCCAAACAAACCGAAAATGATACTTGGCACACCTGCCAAGTTGTTCGTCATCATTTTCACGAAGCGTTTCACCGGACCTTCAACGGCATATTCGTTGACGTAAATGCCCGCCATCACGCCCACTGGAAAGGCAAACAACATGCTGCCCAATACCAGGTAAAGCGTACCAATGATGGCCGGATAAATGCCGCCTTTGGTCATCCCATCTGTCGGCATGGTGGTCAGGAACTCCCAGCTGATGACCCCGATGCCTTGTTTCATGATGAAAAACAGGATGAGGAACAGCAGTGCCACAATGCCGTAGCTGATGCCCCTCGACAGGCCGAACATGATGGCTTGGCCTAGTTTTTTACGCCGTTCGTTGCTTTCAGGAAAAACCATTTTTGTTAATTGAAAATTGAAAATGGAGAATTGAAAATGCAAACAGCATCCAACTTTCAATTTATCTATTCCTTTTTGCGGAAACTCGTTCTACTAAAAAGTTGATAATCAACGTGATAATGAACAACAAACACCCCAATGCAAACAACGCCTTGAAGTGCAGGCCGCCAAACGGTGCCTCGCCCAACTCGGCGGCAATGGTAGCTGGGATGGTGCGCACGGGCTGCAAAAGCGAGTGCGGCATGATGGCCGAATTACCGGTGACCATGAGCGCAGCCATCGTCTCGCCAATTGCCCGACCGATGCCCAAAATGGCTGCAGCTGTGATGCCGGAGGCAGCGTAGGGCACAACTACTTTGCGGATGGTCTGCCACTGCGAAGCGCCCAAAGCTAGGCTTGCCTCCTTCATGGCCCGTGGCGTGGTTCGGAGCGCATCTTCCGACACCGTGATGATAGTCGGCAAGGCCATGATAGCCAGCACGATGCTGCCTGCCAGTGCCGTTTCGCCCACGGGCAGGTTGAAGGTGCTTTGTACCAGCGGCACGATGACCACGAGGCCGAAAAAGCCATACACCACCGACGGTATGCCCGCCAAAAGTTCAATGATGGGTTTCAGGATTTTTCGCACCCGCTCGTCGGCGATTTCGGCGAGGTAAATGGCAGCTGCTAGGCCCAGTGGCAGTGCAAATATGATAGCAAAAAACGACACCAACAGCGTGCCGAGCAGCAATGGCATCACGCCCATGCGGGCAGCGGGGCGGCTCGTGGGGAACCACTCCGTGTCGGCGAGGAACTTGCCAACCGTGATTTTGTCAATCTTAATCGGAACGGCGGATTTCAGCTTGCCGTCCGTTTGCGCCGAAGGGAAGAAGGCCAGCGAGCCGGGCAGGCTGTCCATGTAGCTGTCAATGCAAGCGGGCAGCCGCTCAAAGTCCTTGCCGAGTTGCTCCTCAGTGAACGTTTCGCCTAATTCATCCAAACTGAACCGCTCAATGGGCTGGTCAGCGCCGCCAAGCGCCTTCCAATTGGTGATTTTTTGGTCGAAAACGTCCTTGATTTGCGCAGCAGACAAATCCTTCACTGGATTGCTGGTGTGGACGTACATCGTGAATCCCTCCTCAACTGGCGAGCTACCAAAGAACGAAATGCCCTCCTTGAACAAAAATATGACGATGAGCAGCACGATAAACCCCGTGGAGTAGCCACTGATTTTTATCAGGCTCTCAAATACTGGCTCGGTGAAACGGCGAAGGCGCATACAGGAGGTTTAAAGTGCTTAGAGGTTTATAAGGTTTAGAGCAGGCGTAAAACTAAATCTCTCTAAACCCTCTAAACTTCATAACCTTATTTTACTGGTACATACCCAGCATCTGCCACGTTCTTCTGCCCAGCGTCGGACATTACGTAGTCAATGAAGGGCTTGACTTTTATCTCTTTATTGGCATCGTAAAAATAGTACATCGCACGAGCGATGGGGTAGCTTCTGTCCTTGGCTCCTTGAATGGAAGGTGCTACGAAAGTTTTGCCACTGTCGTATGAAACGGCCAATGCCTTTACGCCATCTGTCAGATAGGCGAGACCTACATAGCCGATAGCACCTTTCGTTTGGCTGACGGACTGCACGATGGCACCCGTGGCGGGCATGTTCAGCACGGTGGTTGCGTAGTTCTTCTTGTCCATGACGTGCTCTTTGAAGAACTCGTAAGTGCCGCTGGAACTCTCCCGGCTGTAGACCACGATCTGTGCATCGGCTCCTCCGACTTCTTTCCAGTTCTTGATTTCGCCCGTGAAAATTCGCTCGATTTGCTCCCGGGTGAGTTGGTTGACCGGGTTTGAGGGATGTATTATCACAACTAAGGCATCAAAGCCAACAACGACTTCCTTGTACTCTAGGCCCTTGTTCTTCGCTCGAAACTTTTCGCTGAGTTGGATTTCCCTTGATGACATTCCAACGTCCGTGGTGCCATCAATCAACGCTGTGATCCCAGTTCCAGAGCCTCCGCCAACGACGGAAATGGCTGCAGTAGGATTGGCATTCATAAAAGATTCGGCAGCCAACAAGGTGATGGGAAGCAGGGTATCCGACCCTTTAACCGATAGCCGGACAGCGTTGGCATCGTCCCTATTGCTTCCACAACTCGTTGCAAGAACCACCAAAACCGAAAAAAACGTAGTAATTTTCATGGTGTTTGATATTGATGTGGTCAACAGGCAAACAAAAGTACCATAGAACGCCCCTTGATTTTGGTGACTTTTCTCTTGTTAACTCAAAATTAATCTTGGAAATGTAAGCTTGATAAAGCCACACCATACCTTTGGTCGTTTAGTAACAAACCAACTTTTATGCTATTCGGAATAGAACTTGGACTTAGCACTGGACTATTGATTCTGCTTTGTGTGACCATTTTCATCGTTTGTGCCTTTGAATTTGTAAACGGCTTCCACGATACAGCCAATGCCGTTGCAACAGTCATTTACACTGGAACCTTAAAACCAGTACAAGCCGTGGTTTGGTCTGGTTTGATGAACTTTCTCGGCGTAGTAACCAGCAGCTATATTTTCGGCATGGGCGTTGCCCTGAAAATCGCCAACCTCTTGCCCGTGGAGGCACTAATGGGGCAAGACCTTCACCACAGCATAGCCATGATTATCTCCGCTTTGCTGGGTGCTATCATCTGGAATGTCGGCACTTGGTATTTTGGCATCCCATGCTCCAGTTCGCACACTATGATTGGCTCACTGCTGGGCGTAGGCATTGTGTTTTCAATGATGCCCGAAAACACGGACAATGTAGGTGTTAACTGGAACGAAGCCCTCAAGATTGGACAATCGCTGCTTTTCTCGCCAGCTTTTGGTTTTTCGGCTGCCATACTTCTGATGTTCTTGTTGAAGCAAGTTGTAAAAAGCAAAAAAATTTTCAAAGACCCCGAACCGGGCAGCGTACCTCCTTGGGGAATCAGGGCCGTATTAGTGACAACCTGTACTTTGGTCAGCTTTTTCCATGGTTCCAATGATGGGCAAAAAGGTGTGGGGTTGATGCTTATTGCATTGATGACATTTGCCCCAATGCAATTTGCGCTTTCACCAGATTTTGACAGCCAAAAGGCAGTAACCTCTCTAACCAATATTCAAGCCGCCTTGCCCAACAATATCGTGTTGCCAGAACTTGGCAAGGCAAAGGAGACCATCGAACTTTTAAAAACAGATATTACAAACAATGACCCCAACGATGTCAAGCAAAAGCTGACCATCCGTAAACGCCTCGGCATCCTGAAAAAAACAATGGAGGCCTTATTAGCTGTGCCCAACGTCGTTCGAGATGCGAATAGCCGAGGAACTATCGAAAAAGAGTTGAAGTCATTAAACAAAAACACCTCGCATGTACCCACTTGGACCATCTTGTTGATTTCAATTTCCCTTGGCATCGGCACCATGATTGGATGGAAACGGATTGTGGTCACAATTGGCGAGAAAATTGGCAAGAATCACATGACATATGCAGAAGGTGCTACGGCAGAACTTGTCGCCTCAGCGACCATTGGCCTTGCCTCACAGTTCTCTTTGCCCGTAAGTACTACGCACGTCCTATCTTCGGGTGTTGCTGGCGCAATGGTTGCCACCAAGGGAACCAAAAATTTGCAAGCGGGAACAATTAAGCATATTGCACTTGCCTGGCTATTAACTTTGCCCGCCGCTATGTTAATTTCGGGGCTCATGTATTATATCCTTAGAAATATCATCTGAATCAAGCTTAATTACACAAGGGCGTCATGCCCGCCCCAATTTTGAAGAAGGCTATTTGACTTAGGTTGTCAAATAGCCTTTTCTTTGCCCCCGATGGACTTCCTTCAGCAATTTCAACTAAGCGGCACCGAATGGTGGGTATTGGCGCTATCGGCACTGGCCATCGGCCTGTCCAAGACGGGGTTGTCCGGCCTCGGCACCATGTTCGTGCCGGTGATGGCGGCGGTTTTCGGGGGCAAGGCATCGTCAGGCATCGTGCTGCCCATGCTGGTCATGGCCGATGTGTTCGCTGTGGTTTATTATCGCCGCCACGCCGACTGGCCTGTGTTGATGAAGCTGCTGCCTTGGGCATTCGTCGGCATTTTTATCGGTGCTTTCACGAGCCAACACATTGACGATGAGGCGTTTAAGCAAATCATGGGTGTTATCATCGTGTTGAGCGTGGGCATCATGATTTGGCAGGAAACCCGCACCGAATACCTCGTGCCCAACCATTGGGCGTTCGCAGCGCTGATGGGGCTTGCGGCTGGCTACACAACGATGGTGGGAAATCTGGCGGGAGCCGTCACGTCGCTCTACCTGCTGTCCATGCGGTTGCCGAAGAACAATTTCATTGGCACAGGTGCTTGGTTTTACCTCGCCATCAATGTGTTCAAGTTACCGTTCCATATTTTTTCATGGAAAACCATTTCTTGGGAGAGCTTCAAGCTGGATATCGCCGTTTTCCCCATCATCGCAGCAGGCGCATTGCTGGGCATCGTCATCACCCGTTACCTGAGCGAGTCGCTGTACCGAAAGTTCGTCATCGGCATGACCTTGGCTACGGTGTTGTTTTTGTTTTTTTGATTATTTGATTGCCGTGTTGTTGAATTGTTGCCCGTTATCCTCAGCGCAATACAACAATTCAACAATCCACCTAACTTTGTCCTGTTTCACAAAATCATTTTCCTATGAAAATCAACAAATTACTTTGCGTGGCGGCCACTGTTGCCATGTTGGCCACAAGCTGCGTTTCTACCCAAAAATACAAGGACATGGAAACGGCCCGTGACCACTTCAAGGCCGAGTACGAAAACCTGCGGGTGACCAGCAAGGAGAACGAAGACCTCAAGTCCAAGCTGCGCATGGCCGAGAGCCAAATCATTCAGGCCAAAAACAGCATGGAACAGCAACAAACGGAGTTGAACATCCTGAAAAACTACAACGCCGACCTCGCCGCTCGATACGAAGAGGCAGCCAAGGAGAACTCGAAGTTGCTCTCGCAATATTCCTCCGACAAAACCGCCTACGAGGCAGAAGTCGCCAAAAGCTTGGAAGAGCTGCGCCGCAAACAGCGCCAGTTGGAGGGGCTCGAAGGTGCCATCGGTGAGCAGAACTCCAGTCTCGAAAACATGCGGGTTGACCTGATGACCCGTGAACAGCGAGTGGCCGAACTGGAACGCCTTGTCGCTGAAAAGCAGGCGCAAATGGACGACCTGCGCACCAGCCTCAATGCTGCGCTGCGGGGCTTCAATGCCGCCGACCTCACGGTGGAAGAGCGCAACGGTAAAATATATGTGTCCATGAGCCAAAACCTGCTCTTCAAATCCGGTAGCGACAAGGTGGAGCCAAAGGGCGTCGAAGCGTTGGGCAAGCTGGCCAAGGCCCTCAACGACAACCCCAACATCGAAATCATCGTGGAGGGGCATACCGACAATACTGGCGGCGTTGACTACAACTGGAACCTAAGTACCGACCGGGCCACCAGCGTTGTGAAAATCTTGTCGGTGAGCGGGGTGTTGCCGCACCGCATGACTGCTTCTGGCCGGGGTATGCACCACCCGGTTGTGCCCAACGACTCCGAGGCAAACAAGGCCAAAAACCGTCGCACGGAAATCATCCTTTCGCCGAACTTGGACAAGATTCTCTCACTCACGAAGTAGTGGAATTGTGCTTGGGTGTTTATGTATTTATGTGTTTGCTTTGGACTTCGCAAACACGTGAACACCCAAGCACACAAACACAGAACAAATGCAAGCTGCCCTCGCCCGCATCCAACCCTACATCCACCGCACCCCAGTGCTGACCAGCCAGGCCCTCGACCAGATGGCTGGCGCAACGCTTTTTTTCAAGTGTGAAAACTTCCAGAAAATGGGCGCCTTCAAGATGCGGGGTGCTGCCAATGCCATCCTGCAACTGACGGAAGAACAGCGGCAACGGGGTGTAGCAACGCACTCCAGCGGAAACTTTGCGCAAGCGATGGCGCTGGCTGCGCAAATGTTGGGCATACCAGCTTACATCGTCATGCCGTCCAATTCACCGGAAGTGAAGAAGGCTGCGGTGCGGGGCTACGGCGGCGAAATCATCGAGTGCGAACCAACCTTGGCTGCCCGTGAGACGACCTTGGCGCAGGTAGTGGAGCGCACTGGCGCTACCTTCATCCATCCCTTCAACGACGGAAACGTGATAATCGGGCAGGGCACTGCCGCACTCGAACTGCTTCAAGATGTTGAAAATGTGGATGTTATCATTGCGCCTGTGGGTGGGGGAGGGCTGCTCTCCGGTACAGCGCTGGCTGCTCGCCATTTTTCTCCAAAAACAAAAGTCTGGGCGGGCGAACCCAAAGGGGCCGACGATGCTTGGCAATCAAAGCAATCGGGCAAAATCATTCCGCAGACCAACCCGCAGACCATTGCTGATGGGCTGCGCACCTCGCTTGGCGACAAGACGTTTCCCATCATCCGTGACTATGTGGAAAGCATCGTATTGGTTGAAGAGGAGGAAATCATCGGTGCGCTTCGACTGTTGATGGAGCGCATGAAAATCGTGGTGGAACCGAGCGGTGCAGTGGCGCTGGCGGCTGTTTTTAAAGAAAAAGAAGCGCTGGCGGGCAAGCGGGTTGGCATCATCTTGTCTGGCGGGAACGTGGACCTGAAGGCACTGGCAGGATTTTTTGGCTAGTGGGTGGCATGCGTCCTCGCTCCGACAAATGCAGTTTTTTCGGTTAATTTTTTGCGGAGCAAACGACCAAAACCCAATTCTTGGCGTTCTTGGTGCAAATAATAAATGCAATGAAATCATTCAAACTTTGCTTGCTTGTAACTAGCTCATTATTGTTTTTTTCTGCTTGTGAAAAGGAAGAATCCCTGCCACCTGCTGGTACTGTCATGGTCAAATTTGTGAACAAAACGGGTGCCGACATCGAAGGTCTTAGCGTGAGCCGAGCCGAAGTGGGTGATTTGGCGAAAGGCAAAACTACCAGTGAATACTACAGCTACGAGGCACTTGGCCAGCAGCACGGATATGCATTGGTGGAGGCTGTAGGCACGGTGAACGGCAAGCGGCATTTCACAGGGGCCAACTGCCAAGGTGTTTGTGGTACGGAGTCGGCTCCGCAAGGCACATGGTTGGTGCCGGATTACTACAAAATATCCGTCCATATTGCTAAAAATGAGCCTAATGCGTTGGAATTCAAGTTGTTAGATTAAGCAATCGAGATGTCTCAAATCCATACCGACTCCACCAGTCTCAACAAATATATCAGTGATACCGGCTTCTGCTCCCGGCGGGAAGCGGACAAGCTCATCAAAGACGGGCGGGTGACCATCAACGGAAAAGTAGCCATCCTCGGTAATCGGGTGGGCGCCAACGACAAGGTGCTCATTGACCGAAAACCCCTAAAAAACAAGGAAAAACCAATTTATATCGCCTTCAACAAGCCCGTCGGCATCACCTGCACAACTGAGACGCACATTAAGGGCAACATCATCACTTACATCAACCACCCCAAGCGGATATTCCCCATCGGGCGCTTGGACAAGCCATCGGAGGGCCTGATTTTTCTCACGAACGACGGCGACATCGTCAACAAAATACTGCGGGCAGGCAACAACCACGAGAAGGAGTACTGGGTGAAAGCGGACAAGCCCATCACTGACGAATTCATTCGGAAAATGGGTGCAGGCGTCCCCATCCTCGACACGGTGACGCAAAAATGTTTTATCGAGAAAACGGACAAGTTCGGGTTTCGTATCATCCTCACGCAGGGCCTGAACCGCCAGATTCGGCGCATGTGCGAGTACCTCGGCTATGAAGTCACCAAGCTCAAGCGCACCCGCATCATGAACGTGAAATTGGACAATATCCCCGTTGGGAAATGGCGCTACCTGACCGATGCAGAAATGGCCGCAATAGAAAAAATGGTGGCGGCTTCGAGCAAGACGATGGAGGCATCACTTCCCACCATCAAAGACGGGGATTTTGAGTAGTGAAAAATGACAATTTATTCAGCTTTGTACAACACCTTACCGCCCACCATCGTCATCACCACCTTTGTTTTTAAAATCTCCTCGTCCGTACAATTGAGCAAGTCGTTTGACAAAACAACGATGTCTGCCACCTTGCCGGGTGTCAGCGTTCCTTTCCATTCGTCCTCAAAAGCAGCGTAGGCATTCGCAGCGGTGTAACTTTGGATGGCCTGTGCCCTCGTCATTTTTTGTTCGGGGAAAAGTTCAAGGCCGTTGTCGCTGGATTGGTGCCGTTTCCGGGTCACGCTGGCGTAGAAGCACTCGATGGGCGAAACGTCTTCCACTGGCACGTCCGTGCCGTTACCGACGATGGCTCCTGCTTTCAGAAGCGATTGCCAGGGGTAGGCGCCAGTTCTGGCCCGTTCTTCGCCCAGCCGTTTTTCCACAAACGGTGCATCGCTGGTGCAGTGTACACCCTGCATGGCGGCAATGACGCCGAGCTGTGCAAAGCGTGGAATGTCTTGAGGGTCAATATGTTGGGCATGTTCACTGCGCCAGCGCAGGTCGTTGAGGGGCTTGCCGCCAGATTTTGTGATTTCCTCCATCAGGTTCAGCAGTTCCCGGTTGGCCCGGTCGCCGATGGTGTGGACGCAGAGCTGCATTTTTTTGTCGAACGCCAGCTTTGCAATGGCCTTCACTTCATCAATGGTCGTGGTGTTTTGCCCCGTGAAGCCGGGCTTGTCATTGTATGGGGCAAGTAGCCAAGCACCGTAAGAGCCGAGTGCACCATCCAGTTCGGTCTTGATGGCCCGGCAAGTGAAGTGGCGGTTGCCAGCGTCTATGATGGGGAAGTCGTCAAGTTGGCCAGTGAGTTCTTCCGAAGAGTGGCGAACCATGGTCCAAAGGCGAAGGAGCAACTTGCCATCTTCTGCCATCTTTTTGTACCGTTCGATTTCATCGAAATGCGAGCCAGCGTCTTGGAAGCTGGTAACGCCTTGCCTTAGGCACTCCTCTTGCGCCAATTTGATACCCTCTTGCCAGCGTTCCAGTTGTGCTTCTGGTGAAAGCGTGGCGAGGTATTCTTGGTGAACCCGTGCAATGGCCTCCATCGCTCGTTCCTCGAAAACGCCGATGGCCTCGCCAGATGGGCTGCGCACGATATGGCCGCCTGCCGGGTCTGGGCTTTCCTTGGAAATGCCAGCAGCATCCATGGCCGCCTTGTTGGCGATGAGGGCATGACCACTGGCATGGCGAAGCACCACGGGGTTATTGGGTGATACTTCGCTGAGGTGGTCGTGGTAGGGGTAGCCCTGTACGTGTTTCTCCAATGCTTCGTTCCATTTTTCTTGGTGCCAGCCACGGCCCACTATCCATTCGCCGGGCTTGGCCTTTTTGGCGGCCTCTGCCACGGCTTGCACGATTTCTCCCCAGTTTTTTGACTTCAAAAAATTGAGGTCAATGAGGCTGTAGCCCATGCCACTGAAATGCCCGTGCCCTTCGATGAAGCCCGGCATCACAAACTGGCCGTTCAGGTCAATGACTTCAGTTTTTGGCCCTTTCAGCTTCTCGATTTCTGCGTTCGACCCCACTTGGAGTACCATCCCGTCCTTGATGGCCACAGCCTGTGCAGATGGATTGGTCTCGTCCACAGTGTAAATGTTGCCGTTTACCAAGATGGTATCGGCCAACTGTTTTTGGTTATTCTGGCAGGAGAATAGAATGGAAAACAGCAATAAAAACAGTGTTTTTTGCATGGTCGAGTTTGTTTTTTGTGCAATAAAAAATCAAGTAAACAGGATTTGACAGTCAAACCTACTACGTTATCGGCAAGCCCAAAAGGTTTTTGCGACAAATCAAAATTCGTACAGCATCGAGGTGGCAACTTTTCAAAGAATTGCAGGGTATTTTCGCATGAAAAACCACAGCCAGAGTCAAGGTTTTTGTTGTGAACAAAATATGCGACGCAAACAAAATTATTTTTGGAAAAATTTACCCAGCAATAATTTAAAAGCGGTACATTTGCGCTCGCTTTTCGGGACCCCTCCTTTTGAGTGGGAGTAAATTGGTCAAAAACGCTTGGAACAATGCGATTTTTCACCAATTGAAGCAGTGAAAAGTGTAGAAATTTATAGTGTTTTATGCCAACCATTAATCAACTAGTCCGCAAAGGAAGAGAAAAAGTTGTGGTAGCCAGCAAATCACGTGCTTTGGGTGCATGCCCGCAGCGCCGTGGCGTTTGCACGAGGGTTTACACCACCACTCCAAAGAAGCCTAACTCAGCGCTTCGCAAAGTGGCCAAAGTTCGTTTGACCAACCAGATTGAAGTTATCGCTTACATTCCAGGTGAAGGCCACAACCTTCAGGAGCACTCCATCGTGCTCGTTCGTGGCGGCAGGGTGAAAGACCTTCCTGGTGTACGTTACACTATCGTGCGTGGCGCACTTGACACCGCCGGTGTAAACAACCGGAAGAAAAGCCGCAGCCAGTACGGCACCAAGCGTCCAAAGCCAGGTCAAGCAGCAGCAGCACCAGCTAAGGGCGGCAAGAAGAAGTAAGCGGTTCGACGGCCTTCCTTTGGGGAGGTGAGTTGGCAGTCAACTGTTGAAGTCAATCAAATTAACTTGAGCAGTGGAGGGTCAGCGTCGAGCGGTCAAATCAAAATGGTTTTCTTTAAAATATAATTTTCTCAAGATGAGGAAGCATAAACCGAAGCCAAGAATTTTGTTGCCGGATCCCCGGTACAGCGATACAGTGGTTACTCAGTTCGTGAACAACATGATGTTGTCCGGCAAGAAGTCCACTGCTTTCACACTTTTTTACGATGCCATGGACTTGGTAGCTGATCGCCTAAAGCAGGACGAGCACCAAATTTTCAAAAAGGCATTGAACAACGCCATGCCACAAGTGGAAGTGAAAGCTCGCCGTGTAGGTGGTGCTACATTTCAAATTCCACAGGAAATCCGTGCAAAGCGCAAGGTTTCCATTGGTATGAAGTGGTTGATTCGCTTTGCACGTGAGCGTAGCGGTAAAGGCTTTGCCGAGAAACTTGCAGCAGAAATCATTGCAGCAAGCAAAGGTGAAGGTGCAGCCGTTAAGCGTAAGGAAGACATGCACCGCATGGCAGAAGCAAATCGTGCTTTCGCTCACTTCCGCACGTAATTTTTGCAACCCATTGCATAGCTTAGGCGTAGAACTTTTTTCTGTGAATTATTAAGAATCTACTGCACTTGGTTCTACACGTGCATCCAAGATTCTTCACAGTTGAGTAATACCCTTCATTTTTCAAAACCCTTAATCGGGAATTAGTCATGTCAAGAGATCTTAAATTTACCCGAAATATCGGGATTGCAGCCCACATTGATGCCGGTAAGACAACAACTACCGAGCGGGTTCTCTACTATACCGGTATGACTCACAAAATCGGTGAGGTACACGACGGTGCTGCCACCATGGACTGGATGGAGCAGGAACAAGAGCGTGGTATTACTATCACTTCTGCTGCTACCAAAACGGAGTGGAAATGGGCTGGCGACACCTACACGGTAAACATCATTGACACCCCAGGCCACGTTGACTTTACCGTAGAGGTAGAGCGCTCAC
>CAYTZS010000164.1:0-11986 GCA_964442355.1 uncultured Saprospiraceae bacterium
TGGTGGCCACTGGATCCACCCGGTCAAGGCTCTGAGTTGTACCAGTCAGGTACAATGACTTTGTGTCAGTTGATAATATAAACGAAACGTTATCCGAACAAGTCTCTCCGTATTTCGGGTCGGTGAAGCTGGCAATGATGGATTGCGTTCCTTGCACGTGCAGTTTTCCATCTTCTACGCCCCCACCCTCGGATGGAGATGAAATGATGCATCCAATGAAAATGCCTGTGTTTGCACCAGTTTCGATGAGGTTTATGGTTTCCCTGTCCTCGCTGTTGCTATTGAAAATGGTGATTGCAAAGAAATCAACCAAAGTGGCACTCTCGTTCATGTCAGCGTCCTGCACTTTTACGCATACTTGGCTGCCTTCCGTGTAATCACCGACTGGTACGCCACTGCCATCGGTAAAAGAAAGTGAGCAGTTGTCGGAGGTGGAGCCGGAACGTATCACAGGAATGACCACATCACTGACAACCGTCTTGCAAGGAGTGGTTACGATGGTTGAAAATTGGTTGAGTATCTCGTCAAAATAAGGTGGTTGCGAGTTCACCTTTGTTTTGAAGCTCAATGTATAGTTTGAATTGATCGGCAAGTTCGGGATTTGATACCCAAGCTCATCTACAGGGAACGGGCTGCCGCTCGTATTGTCTGACAACAGGACGTTGTTGAAATAGGTGGAGTTTGGCACGTAAGTAACCTCCGAAGGCAGTTGGTCTAAAACAGTCAAACCAAGCACCGGCGCATTGCCAGCGTTTCTTAGGTGCAGCGTAAAAGTCACGATATCACCTGGATCCACCAACCCGTTGCCGTTATTATCGGTGCTGTGCGTATAATCTTTCCAGCCAAATATTTTGCGGATTGGCGGCACTGTCGTGCCAAGGTCGAGGAACGGGTTGCCGGGCAAAGAAGAAGCAGGGTCTTGGCCCCATGCCACCGAAATCAGGGTGCCATCGAGCGTGTATAGGTACATGCCCGTTTGGTTGTTGTCATTATTGTCGAAAACCCTTTTTGATTCGTATGCCGTCAGGTTGTAAGCTATATTGTATTTGTTTCCTGCTGGATCTGTCAAAGCACCTGTTGCAGGGTTGCCGTCATAATCAACGTAAAGGGTCGTAGGCTGACTGGCAATGACCCAAGCAGGCTGGCCATTGGCAGAGAGGTCGGCGTTGCCAGGCCCCCAACCTATTACCGCCGACACCGAAAGGTAGCTTTCCGGCACGAGGTTGTAACCCCAGTCGTGGGCGTCGTGGTCCGCAGCATCGCTGTCAATGGTGCTGATGGCAAAGAAATCGTCGTTATCAGCGTTGGTGAAAAAATGGGCACCAGAATGCATTGGCATTGGGTAGCGGTAATTTCCTTTTGAGGGCACGCTGAACGTACCCGAACCAGCCTTCGTTGCATAGTTCACCGTGATGGAGTAAGCATTTGGATTGTAGATAAAAACATGTGCTGGGTTATTTACGTCAGTTGTGCCAACCGGGGCGAAGTAGCTGTTGTCCCATTTCTCCAATGGGTAAAGCGTGTACCAGCGGCTTTCGTACAAACCTCCTAAATCGCCCGTCAGCAAATGTGCCTGCACAGGTTTAGAGGCGGTAATTTTCATCCCGGTCATTACTCCTCCATCTTTGTAGTAAGTTTCTCCTTGGTTCAGCACCTTGGTTATATCGGTACTACCGTTGCCATCCGCATCAATGGATACCACTGTGTTGTTTTCTTGAGCCATCACAATCATGGAAGTTAGCTCAAACATCTGGTCAGATGACGTATTTTGACCTATCGGTACCTCAAATGTCTTTCCGTACGAATTGACGTCCATAATGTCCACCGCTTCTGACAAAACCGGACCAGGTGTAGGCGCCCAAGAAGCTTTGGACAATGCCAATTGGTGGCTAACGACGATTTTGTCCCGACCGTCGAAGTATATCTGGCTTGGGTTGCGTGGAATCGGAATCGTATTGTCCAACGCCACAACGTTGCCAGCATTCAATTGGTCGGTAGCATAACCGACTGGTTTGCCGTTTGCGTTGTTGCCATCGCCCCAAATCTGCGTTGTGCTTTGGGTTGGGTTGAAAATATCAACTTCGTACCCATCTTCCCAATGGTCGTAGTAAAGTAGCGTGCCATTCTCCGTTGCAGACAAAGAAATGATGGTGCGGATGTCGCTGCTGATGGGGTAATTGTAGTAGGTAGTGAATTTCTTATTGAAATTGTGGATGTCAGCCTCTGGCAATGGGATGTAATACTTTTCATAAGTGGTGCTAAGCGCATGAAAAACGGTGTAGTACCCAGAATTCGAGCAGCCGTTTGCATCCGTCACCGTTACTCCGTAAGTTCCAGATACAAGCCCTGAAATATCTTGCGTGGCCGCCCCAGTCGTCCAAAGGTAGGAGTATGTTTGTACGCCGCCGCCCACTGTGAGGTCTACAACTCCATTGGCATCGCCGAAGCAGTTGGAATGCGTAACTTCTGCACTTAAATCCAACAAATACCCATCATTTACCACATAAGATGCAGTTGCTGAGCAGCCATAAACATCGGTGACGGTCACCAAGTAAGCCCCAGCTGTAAGTCCGTTTAGGTCTTCTACCGTACTTCCATTCGACCAGGAATATGCGTAGGGAACTTTGCCACCCGTTGTTGTTACGTTGATGGCACCTTCATCCCCCCCCTTACAGACCGGGGACGTGGGTGTTCCAGTCAGGTACAATCGGCAGTCGGGGTCGTTGCAGTCCACAAGCCCATCGCCATCGTTGTCAATGCCGTCGGTACATATTTCAGGGCAAGAACCAATGGTCACGGTCACTTGGTCGGTGGCGGTGCAGCCGCTCGGATTGGTGATAGTCACCGTATAAGTCGTTGTTGCTGTCGGATTCACGGTCACGGTAGCATTGCTTCCCAATCCGTTTGACCATGAAAAGGTGTAAGGGCCGTTGGCACCAGTGGCAGTCGCCGTGAGCGTGACGTTTTCACCACTGCACGAGTTGACGTTTTGACCAGCATCCACTACGCCACCGCAGTCGGTGTCAACGCAGTCGAAGATACCATCACCGTCTTCGTCAACGCCACCCGAACAGGCTTCGGGTCTTGGTGAGCAACCACAATCGCAGTTGCTGAAATACCAAGCAATGTTGCTGCATGCTTCAGTCGCTGGCAGTTTGGAAATCGGAACGCTAACCGTACCAGAGACACAATAATGCGTCACACTCGCCGTCCAAAAGCCGAGGTTGCTGACATTGCCGTTTTGTACCCAAAGCTTCAGATTTGAGCCACTGATATACCCCAATGTTTGGTTGGTGAAATTACCCGTCACAAGGTTGATTTCCGAATCTTCGACATAGCTCTGCGCCTTTGCAGCATTGGTGAAACCTGCACCAATTGTTGCGCAGACATTCATCAAAGTGTCCCTAGAGGAATTTGAATAAAGCCCACCAACGGTCAGGCAGACATTTTCCAGGCGCCGAGTACCTGCTGTGTTTTTAAAATCCTTCCCAATGTTTACGATGCAATTGGTCAGATAAAACTGGGACTTTGCACCTTTTTGGTCAACCCCCTTGCTGGTGGCAGTCACCAGCGACGAATTAGATAAAATTGCGGTAGCGCCATTTATTCCAAAGTCGCCATTTGCCAGATTTAGCCCACCATTGGTCACCATCAGCCTTGTTCCGTTGACCAAATCCAGGTTGCCGCTGAGCAAGATAACATCATGCTCAATGCTGATAGAAGTATTGGTAGCATTGGTGGGCGGTATGTTTCCACCCAACCAAGTTGCTGCACTTTCCCAGCTGCCGTTGGCGACCGTGCGGTATTCGGCAGTGATGGCTTCAGCCGTGAGTGGGTTGCAATCAGGGTCAACGCAATCCGCAAGGCCATCGCCGTCGTCGTCGGCTCCGTTGGCACAATTCTCTGCACAATTGCTGGTGTTCACGGTAACTTGGTCAGTAGCCGTACAGCCATTGGCAGCAGTCACAGTGACAGTGTAGGTGGTATTGCTAGTGGGGCTAACTGTTTTCGTGGCGCCCAATCCAAGCCCATTCGACCAGTTGTAGGCAATGCCACCGCTCGCCGTCAGGGTAGCCGTCAAGCCTGGACAAATGCCCAAGTCTGGCCCAGCATTGGCAGCAGGGGCTGGATTCACATTGACCGTCGCCTGGCTAGTGGCTGTACAGCCGTTTCCTGCTGTGATGGTGACGGTGTAGGTCGTGGTCGTAGTTGGGCTAACTGATTTGTTTGCGCCAGTACCCAGACCGTCAGACCAGTTGAAAGTGTAAGGCGAAACGCCGCCAGTACCATTTGCAGCCAAGTTTGTGGAAACACCCTCGCAGATGGTGGCGCTACCGATTGCGCTGACCGCCAACCCATTGCCGCACTGGCTATCGGCGCAATCTGCCAAACCGTCGGAGTCGTCGTCAATACCGTTGTCACAAATTTCCCCGCAGGGGTCTATCGTCAAAGTAAAAGTGGCAGTAGCTGTACAGCCACCAGCATTGGTCACGGTTACCGTGTAAGTTGTGGTAGCGATGGGGCTCACATTGATGGAAGTCGAAGTTTCGCCTGTTCCCCAAACATAACTGCCGCCACCCGATGCAGACAGCGTGGTAGCTGTGCCATAGCAAATGGTGCTAGTTCCTGAAATGCTTGGGGATGAAACTTGACAACTTGGGTCGGCACAGTCCACCAACCCATCGAAGTCGTCGTCAGTGCCATTTGTGCAAATTTCGATGCACGGATTTACGGTGACGGTTACTTGGTCAGTAGCCGAGCAGCCGTTTCCGGCAGTTACTGTGACGGTGTAGGTCGTCGTGCTGGTGGGTGAAACGGTTTTCGTCGCACCACTACCCAGTGCGTTCGACCAATTGAAGGTGTGTGGCGCAAAACCACCCGTTGAGCTGGCTGTCAGAATTGTCGAAAGACCTGAGCAAACGGAGACATCTGCGCTGGCTACTGCCGTCAAATTCAGGTTACAGCTATTGTCTGCACAATCCACTTGCCCGTCGCCGTCGTCGTCAATGCCGTTGTCGCAGACCTCCAAGTTGGGTGCGCAATTGCAGTCACAGGGTGTGAACCAATTGGAGATGGTCGTGCAGTTTTCGACCACAGGCAAATAAGTGCTGGAAACGGTAACCGTTCCTGAAACGCAGTAATCGGTCACAGTTGCCGTCCAAGTGCCACTGTTTTGAAAATTGCCATTTTGAACCCAAACTTTCAGGTTGGAGCCAGCAATTGTAGCACCCGATTGGTTTTGGAAATTGCCGTTCGGCAGCTTAACCTCCGAGTTGAAGATGAACATGCTGCCACTGTTGTTTGCAAAATTGCCACTGGAATTCACGCCGATGGTAGCGCAAACATTGGACAAACTATCCGTGCCGCCACTGTTGTCGAAAACCTCATTCACCGTCATGCACACGTTTTCCAAAACCCGCTTTCCATTGGAGTTCTGGAAATTTTGTCCCACTAATAGCTGGGAGTTGGAAGCTTTGAAATAAGCACTGCTCGTGGTCAGTTGCAAATTGCCTGTATTTGGGAAATACAGGGTTGACTTGTTCAGGATTGCTGACCCATTTTCCACCGTGAGATTCACACCATTCACGGTCAATTTCCCATCCTTCATGTACAGTTTTCCGCCGCCTTGTATTTTGATTTCACTGGTGCTGAGCACGCTGTGATCGATGAGCACGTTCATGCCCGTGCCGATGGTTGTGCTGGGTACTAACCCGCCCTGCCACACAGCTGGACTTGACCAATTCCCGTTTGCGATGGTACGATGCGTTGGTGTATTGGCTGCCACTGGCAAACTTAGGCAAGATGGGTCGGCGCAGTCCACCAAGGCATCACCGTCATCGTCCACACCGTTCGTGCAGTTCTCGACGCAAGGGATGGTGAGCACAACGCTCTTTGTCGCTGTGCAGCCCAGCGCATTGGTGACGGTGACGGTATAAGTTCCAGCAGTTAAGTTGAAACGGTCGCCATCGTTGCGAGCCAAGTCGGCGATTCGCTGGGCGGAAAGGGCGCTGTAAAACAGGCGCAAATCGTCCATCTTTCCGTTGTAATAATTGGCTGCGCTGGAGTTGAAAGCATCCGTGCCGTTGCGGGCACCGATGGCATCGTTGTTGGTATTGGCAGCAATGGTTGTGTTGGCGGAAGTAGCGTTGGTACTGGCCACACCATCCAGATAGCACGTCAGTGTACCGCTGCTAAAAACCACTGCCACGTGGTGCCATTTTCCATCATTGGGGAAGGTCAGCGTGCCTGTTGTGTATTGTGTGCCACTAGCACGGTAAGCTGCCGAAAGTACAGCGCCGTTGAGTCGGCAGGCCATGCCCGCCGTAGAGCCACCCTGCTCGAACAAGATTTTTATGCCAGTCAGGTTAGCTGGTTTTACCCAAAATGAATAGGTACGGGCCGAGTAGCTCGTCTCCAAAAAGCCACCATCCACGCCGTACCGGATGAAGGTCGAACCGTTGAAATTGAAGGAATGGCTTCCTTCTACCTTGTCGTTCGCATCATAAGCAGCAGTGCCGGTTAGACTGGTTTGGTTGTGCGCATTTCCGGAACCGTCAGCTGTGCTGTTGTTGAACTGCCAGAGCGCTTCCGCAGTCATGTCGCTCCAGCGGTAGCTGTGCGGAGGGCTGTTGCCGATGACTGTCATATCAATGTCGGCATTGGCAGCTTGGCAGTCGGCGATAGCATAGTTGATTTCCGGCTTACAATCGGTATCGTTGCAATCGGCAAGACCATCGCCGTCGTCGTCCGTGCCATTCGTGCAGTTTTCCCCGCACATGATTTCGCTGGCAGCCAACACCAATGCCTGGTCAAAATAAAATTTACCATCCAACGTAAAATGCCGGATGGGGTCTAAATAACTTGAAACTGGTGCTGGCAATACATAGCCCGTTTCGGCTCCAGCGTAGAGGCCGTTCATGTGGTATCCCAAAAACACACGGTCGCCATGCGTAGCAGCTACGCCCGGCAGTGCATCGGTATTATTGTAAAAAAACAGGATGCTGTTGGTGTTGGGTGTCTGGTTGTTGGCATTGGCCCAGAGGTAGCCATCGCCACCAGTTAGCACATCGGCTTTGGTCATTACTTTGGCGTAATAGGGAGCTATCACCTCGTAGTCGTAAATCTCCTTTGAAACCGTGTTGCTGCTGTAAGCATGACTTTGGAACTGGTAGCTCTCCGTGCCAGACGTCAGACCCAATTCGTTGTTAATCAGGTAGTTACTATTGATGACCGCAATTGGGGTGCCTTTCAGGTAACTGACCAGTGCGCTGGCGATGTAGGCTTCCGTGGTCGCAGACACCACAATCAGCTGGTAATTGCTGAAGTTGACGTTGACGAAAGTGCTGGGGTTCATGGGGTCGTAGGTGCCGTAACCCGTTGCATCTGGCTTGGTCAAAATCGGGGTCACTGTGTAAGTGCCGTTGACTTTGTCGAGGTAATTGATAAAACCGTGGTCCCATGCGTCGCCGTCGTAGGGTTTGTCCTGACCGCAGAGGTAGAGGATGTTGCCGCAGATGCTGTTACCGGAGCAAGATGCTGGGGCATTGTAATTCGCTGATTTGGGGCAAAGTGAGGTAGCCTTGCGCCAAGAGGCGGTAATAAGGTTGGCCAAACTACCATCTGCCGCTATGTTGAAGGTGAGCGTCACGTTGCCAGCGGTACTTCCAGTGCCGATGTACTTGGTTTTGCCATAAACCAACACTTGAATACTGTCGTTCGGCGGTGGCGTAGTCCATGCAACGTTGACGGAAAGCGTGGCCACATCGTCCAGTGGGTGGTTAATGCATGGCCCAACCGACACCGAGCTTAGGGTAATCCTGCTGCAGCCAGGGTCATTACAATCTATCAGCCCATCCGCGTCGTCGTCCACGCCGTTTGTGCAGTTTTCCACACAAACACTGACCGAAACCGTTGCTACGCTCGATGTTACGCTGCCGCAGCCAATGCCACTCGCACTCACCACCACCCGATAGTAATTGGTAGAAGAGAGCGCTGGCGTTGTGTAGCTGCTCAATGTTGCACCTGAGATATTGGTAAAAGTCAAGTTGTCCGTGCTGCCCTGCCACTGGTACGACAGCGAAGGCGTGCCCCCGGTAGCGGTCACGCTCAAGGTTCGAGTGCTACCTGAGCAAATAGCGGCACTGGCAGGTTGCACTGTAATGAAAGGGTCTGCTGCTACTGTAACAGTTGCGGTATTGGAAGTTATGGTACATCCGTTTTTAGTCACCAAAACACGGTAATAAGTCGTGGAAGTAAGTACTGGCGTTGTATAATTATTGGCTGCAGCACCACTAATATTGGTGAAGGTTACGTTGTCCGTGCTGCTCTGCCATTGCAAAGTTGGATTTGCAGGTGCGTTGATACTGAGTGCAAATGTACCTCCCGTACAAATGCTACCACCCACTGGCTGCGTATTGATGGTGGGCGGGGAGTTCACCGTCATGGTCACACTAGCCGAATAAAGATAGGTCGAGCAGCCGCTCCTCCTTGCTCCCCTGCGGTAGTAGGTGGTAGCACTGATGACGGGCGGATTGTAGGTCTGGGATGTTGCGCCGCTGATGTCGGTCCAAGTGGAGTTGTTCGCACTGCTCTGCCATTGGTACTCCAAGGTACCACTGCCGCCACTTGGAGCCGTCGTTTCGGTCAAAAGTGCCGGGTCGAAGGATGGTGAGCAGCCAGATTGGTTGGCTCCAATGGTGCCAGCAGATGTCAAGCTGGAACAGCACATGGTCAATGTGCCACTGAATGGGAAGTAGTGGACTTCCCCTGTGCCCAGCGTGATGGTTTTGGCTACGATGTTCCCATCAATATCGCCATTTCCGGTTTTAATCAGGTTGTGGTTGGGGGCGTAAACAGTGCCAACGACCAACGCCGCTGTGCTGATGGTCAGGTTGTAAGTGGTTGCGCCCGTGAAGTTCCAAATAATGTAGGGCCCTTGTGCGCCGCCTATCCCAGCCATGTTGGTGTTGTTCCAGACAAAATTGGCAGTGAGCGGCACGGTGATGACCAGCAGCTTTGTGGAGCTTGGGATGCCAGTACCTTCAAAAGTGATGCTTGTGATGTTATTCAGTGAGGTCGTGGTCAGGTCAAGGTAGTTGGAGCCATTGGCCAGCGATGTTATCTTGACTTGTTGAGCAGAAGTAACGTTGTTGCCAGAGATGGCTGTTCCACTGGGAGTGTAGAGCTGAACGTTGTTGGCGCAGGATGCCATGGCATCGCTGTACGACCGATAAGTACTGAAAAGGCCCGTAAAATCGAAGCCTACTGCTTGAAAAACGGCTGGACTTGGCGTCTGGTCAATGGTTCCTTCGATTCGTTTGGCATTGTTGTAGGAGGTTGAAGACGGGTAAACTTGGGTGCTACTGTTGTTCCCATTATCGCCAGAAGCCGACCCTGTACTGCTGCCGATGTGAATCAGTTTGCTGTTCAGCACCCTGGCGAAACCTGTTGTCCAGGTAACGCTGCCCTTGACCAACAACCCCGTCGTGGATGAACCATCACCGGGAAACACGTAAGTGCCAATGGGGTCCATGTTGATTTCGGCGGCGGCGGCAGTGTTGATGACGAAGTTGCCTCCAATGCCAAGTGGGCCATGTACGTGTGAGCCGCCATTGAAGGTAAAATTGCCCTCACTCAAAATTTGAAAACCTTGGCTTCCTGTGATGGGGTTTTGTGCTGAGATTCCAAGTCCCCAAAACAACAGCAAAAAAGCAAGAACCGCTCGCATTGAGCGACAATCTAGTTTAAAGAAATTGGCTATTCGTCTATTCGGGGGAAGGCAAATAGCAGTCAAATGCTGTTTTTGTGTTTGTTCTAAGCTCATCTGAAAAGTTGTTTGCTCGGCTAGCCGAGTAGTCCAATCGTTATCGCTTATGTTTTGTGTCAGCAGTGGGGAAGAAAATGGAGGGCAGCTCTTTTTCCTAAGGCAAAAAGCATTTCCAAACAAGCCAACTGCTAGGTTGACTTGAGCAAATTGCCCAAAAGCTTTTTCAAATTGAAAGTTCTTGTGTAGCTGTGTACGCATCGTAGTCGTGCCTGTCCAAGTTGAGTGCTGTTGAAAGTTTGGCCTGACTTTTTAAAATTGCATCAAAAAAGACGGCCTGATACGGGGGGAAACTTTAAGAACTTATCAGGGGGGTAAACAAAAAAGGTGTTCGGAATATCTTTCGAACGCTCTGACAACCAACGTCCAATAAAATCAGCTTTTCTTGAATGAGACCAGATTCGACTACTTGAGGGGAGAAAATCAAATCATTTTTTGGTGGTTACGCCAAAATCGTTCCAAATGCAAGGTCGCAACAAGGCAATGCCGTTCGTTTCCCACACCATTTACCCAGTAAAAAAGCCGTCACGAAAGCCAGAAAAATGGAAAAGCCAGACCTGCCACTCAAGGCAAATCTGGCTTTTCCACCAAAGCAAATACGGGCTGCTCGCTACCTCAAAATGACCACATATCCCTTTTTTACACCTTGCCCGTTTCCGAGGTCTAGCACGTAGAAGTAGGTGCCATCGGGCAGTTTTTTGTCTTTGTAGGTACCTTCCCAGTCGTTCAGGTAGTCTGTGGCTTCATGCACCAACACGCCCCATCGGTTGTAGATGTACAAGTGGTGGTTCGGATAGTTTTGCAAGCCATTGATTTTGAAAGTCTCGTTTTTGCCGTCGCCGTTTGGCGAGAAGGCTTCGAAAAACGCCAGTTCAGAGCAAAGCACCGTGACAAATACCGTTGCAGTATCGCAGCCAGCGGGGTTGCAGATGGCATAGGTGAAGCTGTCCGGGGTGTCTTCGTCGCAGTAGCCAGCATCGGGCACATAGTTGAGGGTGCCGTTGGCGTTTTCCTCAACCTCGCCGTGCGAAGGTTGGGTGATGATGACCACATCGAGCAAGAACTGTACGGTGTCATTGCTCAAAACAGGAATGTTCAGCACTTCGCCTTGCCCAGTTTGGATTTCATCGTCCACAGCAATTGGTAGAGAGTCACCCGAAAAAACGACTGTGATGAAGAAGTACGTCGTGTCGCAAAGTCCAGCATCGTCACAGACAATCACACAAGCTGAGTCAAGACCGGGTTCATTGCCAAGATATACCACGCAATTGCCGTCAAATGTGAAGCTCACGGTTTCGCCGTTTGAGCCAGGGCAAATATTCGTGACGCTCTCTACATTACCCAACAACTCCGTCAAGTCGAGACAGAAAGTGTCTTGTGTGCCAACAAAAATGGTGTCGGTCACCACGTCCGAAGTGAGGCAAACCAGCTCAAGGATGGCCGTTTCGCTGCAAAGCGTCACCGTGTCGGTAATGGTCAGTTGATGTGCGGTGCCAGCCTCCAGTTCAATGGCAATGGCAGTTGGAACAGTAATCAAGTTGAGGCCGAGCAGCACCTCCACACCCGTAAGCTGTTGCTCTACCCTCATCACGCTGTAAACATTGGCGGGGTTGCCACCCTGAATCAAGTTGGCACCGCTGCCGGGGTCTGTCACCACCTGCCAGTTGCCAGTGGGGTCCCAGAGGTTCATCGAATCGGCCAACTCTTGGATGGTGTTGAACACACCCGTGAAGTCCGTCCCGTTGATGTTCCAGTTCTCCAAAATGTATGGCCCGGTCAATCCCTGACTGGGCAGGGCATCGTAGTTGAGGGTAAAAATGCTGCTCAAGCCACAGCCGATGATTGGTCCTGTATAAGGCGCACCATCGAGCAAAATGGTTTTGTCGTTCAGCGCCGTAAAGTTAAAGGGCAGGCACAGCAGCCCAGAATCCAGTGAGCAATCAATGGAAGAAGCCCAAATACCGCCGGGTATCAAAACCGGACAAGGCGAAATCACGCTGATATTTGCCGTAAAAATGGCACTCGTATCGCCCATGAACACCTCGAAGCAAGCCGTGTCAAGGCCAATTATTTCCCCAAAAATCGTGATGCACCAAGTCTGATCGTCAATGCTGAAACTGGTGTTGCCATTGCTGTTGCAGACGGCTACCATGCTGTCAATCT
>CAYTZS010000165.1:0-11850 GCA_964442355.1 uncultured Saprospiraceae bacterium
GATTCAGACAGGATTTCTCGTGTCCCGCCTTACTTGGGGTGGCCTCTGGAGGTATGTTGTTTTTGAGTGTCTAAGTGTTTGGGTGTTTAAAAAGGAGCTGCGTAACACACAAACACTCAAGCGCATAAACACAAACGTACTAAAGGTCCCAAAACGAACGGGGTCGGTTATACACTTTTATGGTATCGGAAATGGTTTGTACGAAATACCAAATGACCACACCACCCACAGGCAAATAGGCCAAATTACCGACCAGATGTATCCAAATTGGCAGGCTTGCAGCCAAAATGATGGCCGTTTTTACGTAGTTCAGCCGCTTGATATGGCTGTAAACATATACGAGGTGGAATGCGCTTGCCAACTGCCATACACCCAATACCACCAGCATGGTATTGGTGGATCGCATGCCCGATGCGAAAAACGCCAACAGCACGATGGCCATTATCAACACCGCCTGACCCAGCAGGTCGATTTTCATCCTGAATTTTGAAATCATTGCAAACTATCTTTGCAAGCGCTTTTGCTGTTTTTTCAAGGAAAACGGCAGCGCCAATTTTTTTCCAAAGTTAATAAAATGCCCGCAACTCCTGAACTTGTTTCCGAACTGATACGCAAACGGAGGTCCATTTTTCCGAAAACCTACAACAGCAAGCCCATTCCCAAGGTCCTCATCGAGGAGGTGTTGGAAAATGCCAATTGGGCACCTACCCACCGCCTCACGGAGCCTTGGCGTTTCAAGGTGTTCATAGGCTCAGCGCTTGAACGACTGGGTGATTACCTCGGCGATTTTTATAGAAACAATACATCGCTCAGTGAGTTTTCAGAGGCGAAATTTAACAAGTCGAAAGAAAGCCCCAAGCGGTCGGCCTGTGTCATAGCTATCTGCATGAAGCGTGACGAAGCAGCGAGTGTGCCGGAGTGGGAAGAAATTGCCGCTGTGGCCTGCGCCGTACAGAACATGTGGCTCACTTGTACCGCCCATGGCATTGGCAGCTATTGGAGTACACCCAAGGCTGCTCTACAAGCTGACGAATTTCTTGGGTTGGAGGCAGGTGAGCGCTGTCTTGGGCTTTTCTACATGGGCAACCACGATTTGCCGGAACTTCCCGGCAAACGCTCACCCGTTGCTGACAAAACGTCTTGGATTTTTGAGTAAAAACACAGCATTGAAGAGGCTTTCAGCAACTTTCCAACTGCCGCTCGGCCACGACTTCAAACGGATGGCCTTTGATTGGGCATCCAACTTTGAGGTGACTTGCTATTTGGACAGCAACGGCTACCAAGGCATTGTGGGCAGTGAGCACGACTGCCTATTAGCCGTCGGAGTTGCTTCTCAACTGCTCCAAACCACGGAGCTTGGGGCTTTCGATGCCCTGCAATCTTTTGTGGACGAAAAACGTGACTGGTTATTTGGCTACCTGACCTACGACCTTAAAAACGATGTAGAGCCTCGCCTCACTTCCGATAATTTTGATGGAATTGGATTTCCGGTGATACATTTTTTCCAACCGAAAGTAGTCATAGAGATTGCTTCGCAAATTGTCACCATACACAGCTTGGATGAATCACCCCAAGAAATTCTTGACCAAATACACACGTGCTCTCCCCGTCTCTCTCCGTTTTTTAATCATCCATTCATCTCTCCCCGCATTTCCCGTGCTGACTACCTCAATACTGTGCAAGCCATCCGCCAGCACATCCAACGGGGCGATATATATGAGATGAATTTTTGCCAAGAGTTTTACGCCGAAGACTACGTGCTTGATGCCCCCGCCACTTTTCATAAGTTAAACGGCCTCGGTAAGGCGCCATTTTCCGCATTCTACCGCCTCGAAGACTATTATCTGCTTTGCGCCAGTCCTGAGCGATTCATGAAAAAAATTGGGGAAAAGCTAATCACACAGCCCATCAAGGGCACCATTCGGCGAGGTAAAACCAATGCTGAAGATGCCACTTTGCGCCAACAACTCTACCGAAGCCCAAAAGATCGCTCCGAAAACGTGATGATTGTTGACCTCGTTCGCAATGACCTTGCTCGCTCCTGTCGTGCTGGCTCCGTGCAGGTGGACGAACTCTTCGGCATTTACCAATTTGAACAGGTTTTCCAGATGATTTCAACGGTGAGCGGAGTATTGCTCCCAGATGTTCATCCTGTGGACGCCATCCGTCGTGCCTTCCCGATGGGCTCGATGACCGGGGCGCCCAAAGTTCGCAGCATGGAACTCATCGAACAGTACGAACGCACGAAGCGAGGGCTGTATTCCGGGGCGGTAGGCTACTTTACTCCTCAGAGCGATTTTGATTTCAACGTGGTCATACGGAGCATTCTTTACGACGGTGCCAAACGCTACCTAAGTTTCCAAGCAGGAGGGGCTATCGTCTTCGATTCGGTGCCGGAAGCAGAGTACGAAGAGAGCTTGCTCAAGGCGCAAGGAATGTTCAGGGTGCTCTCTTGATATTCTTTTTGACTTATATTTGTTTTTTGGCAAGGTAATTGCCTTGGTGATGGTATAAGTTATTTGGCGCATTTACAAGAATCTATGCGATTCTATTTTTTATAACATTTAGATTCTAGCGCCTATCCAAACTCGCAATTTTTACTGATACTCAAATCGTCCCATGCAACATTTGTACAAGAAATGTAAGAATCCGAAGGTGCAGTTTACCTGTACCGGGAGGGTTGCATGGGGTTGTCTTTCCCACTCATAAGAACTTCCCTTTTCAGCCTTCCCAGTTTTTAGATACTATTTCCCTCATCTCAAAAACAGTTTTAGGCTATGATTATCTTTCAATTTGCGCTCGGAGCATTCCTACTTGGTGGTGGCATCATCACATTGACCAACTGGCTGGCTGAACACCGGCTAGAGAAAAAAGGGTTTGATAATTTGAGGGCGTGAGTGTTTGAGTTTTTGGCAGCAGCCCACTCTTCCTCATAATCGCAAATACTCAACCACTTGAAATGCACAGCCCCACGAAACGGTGTAACCACCTCCACCATGGCCATAATTGTGTATGATATTGGTGGCAGGTTCACGCTCCAATCGAATCGTCTTTCTACCGGGCCGGAGGCCCACCGTCACTGACTTCACTACCGCCGTCGCCAATACTGGCAACAGGTTCGAGCAACGGCGCAGAATTTCCAAAGTATCTTTTTCATTCGGGCTTTCATCGTCATTGGTCACTTGGGCCGTGCCACCGAGCACGGTACAGTCTCGTCTTGGAAAAATATATGCCAGCGCATTCGGCCCGTCGTCGTCGGCGAGGTAGGGCAGGCCTGGCAGGTTTTCCACTTTCAAAATCTGTCCACGAATGGGAAACACGTCCTTGTCGCCGGTAAGTTTGCCGGCGGCAAGGCCCGTGCAATTGACCACGAAATCGGCTTCAGTGGCCAAATCGGTCAAGCTGCTTACTTCCCGCACGGTTATTTCTCCACCGTTGCTCAAATATTTTTTCTGTAAAAAAGGCAGGTAAATAGGTGTCTCAATCATTGGCACCTTGGCAAAAAAGCCATGCTGGTAGCCTGCTGGCAACTCGTGAGGTGCTGCTTTCCAAAATCTACCCTCCGGCACAGCTCCTACCCAGTCCGGTAGCGCTGGTCCTGTGGCGAGTGTGAGCAAGTCAACCATCTTGACACCGCTCGAAGTATCCATTGACATTTTTTCAAAAACATCGTAACTGATTCTACTCCAGCGATTTACGTCAGCCAATGGCTCGACGTGGAACGGCATCCAAATAGCCGCCGCTACTGCCGAGACTGTAGCCTCCGGTAAGTTTTTGGTAAAAATCTGTACCTCGTGCCCTGCTTCTTGCAAGGCTACCGCCGTGGTCAGGCCAATGACGCCACTGCCGATGACTGCTATTTTCATAGAAAAACTTGAGTTGCTATTAAGCATGTTCCTCCAATCCTTTCAACTCGCAAACTGCCAGCCAGCTCATCATGCCCATGCCCACCAGCAGGCTGTACTCGTCCACGTCGAAGGTGTCGGTGTGGATGGGTGAAGTGATGCCACGGGCTGCGTTGCCAGTACCTAGGCGGTAGAAGCAGGCGGGGATTTTCTGCGAGTAGTAGGCGAAGTCCTCTGCCGTCATGCGCATGGGCAGGTCAACAACGTTGGCCTCGCCGAGGTATTCAACGGCGTGTTGGCGGGAGCGCAACGTCAGTGCTTCATCGTTTTTGAGGAATGGGTAACCTTTTTCGATGCGGAAATCGCAAGCCCCTCCCATGCTCTCGGCCAGTCTCTCGGCCATTTTTTTCATCAAACTATGCGCTTTGGCCCGCCAATCCTCGTCCATCGTGCGGAACGTCCCCTCCATTTTCACTTCGTTTGGTATGACGTTGGTCGCACCGCCCGTCGAGTTGATTTTGCCGAAGGTCAGCACAGAAGGCACGATGGGATTTGCGTTGCGACTAACGATTTGCTGCAAAGCCACCACAATGTGCGAAGTGATGAGCACCGGGTCAACGGTTTCGTGCGGCACGGCACCGTGACCGCCCTTGCCACGCACGGTCACGTAAAGTTCGTCGGCGCTGGCCATGAACATACCCGGTCGGAATCCGACCTTGCCTGTTTCGAGCGCTGGTAGTACGTGCTGGCCGATGATGTTGGCTGGTGCTGGGTTTTCGAGAACGCCCTCGGCGATGAGGATGGAAGCACCGCCGGGAAGCAACTCCTCGGCAGGCTGGAAAATCAGTTTGATAGTGCCCTCCAGTTCGCCCCGCAACTCGTGCAGGATGCGAGCAGCCCCAAGCAGCGATGCCGAATGCACATCGTGGCCGCAGGCGTGCATAACACCTTGATTTTGAGACTTGTAGGGCACGTCGTTGGCCTCCGTAATGGGCAGTGCGTCAATGTCCGCCCGCAGTGCGATGGTCTTGCTCGATGGATTATTGCCTTCAATATAGGCCACCACACCGTTCACGCACCAGCCATGTTCGTGCCGGATGCCGTAGTTGGTCAATTGCTGAGCGATGAACTTTCCAGTCTCCACTTCGTGGAACGATAGCTCCGGATGGCTGTGCAGGTGCCGTCGGATTTCCACGATTTCAGGATGGAATTTTTTGGCGAGTTGTTTGATTCTTTCCTTCAAGGTGCAATGTATTTTGCTACAAAATACGAGCATGACCAGCTGTTTGATTGGTTTTTTCCAAAAAAAATGCGCACGAAGGCGAAATCATCGTCTGTGCGCATTTTTTGATGTTGGTAAAAACTGGTTCAATCCACCCGCAGGTCTTCAAACTTGCAGCTTGGGCACTCACTTTTGGCGAAGGTAAAAGTGCTGGCAGGCACTGTTTTGTTGGGGGTAATCTTGTTTACCGTCAAAGTGTAGCGGGAGCCGTCCTTGCCGAAGGATTTGATGCTAAGTATTTCCAGCGTTTTTTTGTCGAGGGAGAGTCGCACCTTGGAGTAGTCGTTGCCTTTGGAAGTAGGTTTGAACTCGATTTGCTGCACCAATCGTCCGCCTTCGCTGAACTCGTTGGTGATGGCATAGACATAGTCTTTCCAGGCATAAGCTTTCAAGAGGTCTTGCGGGGAAGATATGCCGCCCTCGCCTTCGTCATCATCCGCATCGTTGATTTGCACCTCTTGGTTTTTGGGGATGTGCAGCCAAACCGATTTGCCATCGGAGACCATCGTGCGGTCGTTGAGCTTGAGGCGATATTTCTCAGCTTGTTGCGTCAAAATGCCTTTTTGCTTTTGTTTGGCCTGCTGAGGCACCTCAATTTCTAGTGAAAACTCGACTTCCAACGTACTGTAAGCCTCGTATTTCTTGCGCATTTTCTCCAAAACAGCCTTTGCTTCTGGGTCAGCAATCTCTTGCTTTGGGGCAACTGGTTTGGGTTTTTGGGCAAAAACTACCGTCGAGGCAACGGTCAGGAGTATCAGCAGCATGAATTTTTGCATGGTTCTTCAATTTTTGATTCAATTCTCTAAACGCTTCAGACGGCGGATTATTCACCTTGCCACGCGGGTTCGGGGTTAAAGATTGCTTAAAACGGAAGTCAGTCGCCGGGAAGATGCTCCTACTCCCGACTCCAAGACCACCCGAATCGAAACGACAACTGGGCAAACGGAGCGGAAACCTCCTCGTCGCTGGGTTTTGGCAGGCTGGTGTTGGAGACGAAGCGATAGCCGCCTTCCAGCCCCATTCGGAACCAACGGAAAAGGTTCACCTCAACGCCTGCCGAGGGCTGAACCACGAAGATGTTGTCATCGGGCTCGCCTTTGATTTTCAGGTTGCCGCTGCCCATCAGGAAGCTGACTCGTGGGTGTACCACCTTGTGAGGTTTGTAGGCATAACCGACCAGCAGGCCGCCGTAATTGATGTCGTATTTGCGGAGCGCACCGTTGTAGGTCGTTGATTCTGAGGCGCTTGCACCTCCAAACCCAAGCGTCAGCACCTTGCTGAATTCCAAACCGAAGAAGCCCCCCGTCATGCCGTGGTTGCTGCCGTCGAAACCGATGAGGCCAACGTTTGTACCACCCCAAATGCCGCTGAACCGTAGCCCAGTCTTGCCAATCAGGGTTTCGTCTTTTTGTGCTTGAAGTGCGGTGGAAAGCAAAACGAGGGTGAAAACGGTAAGCAAGTATTTCTTCATAACAGTCGGGTTTGATTTGAGCGCCAAGTTACGAAGTGGGGGGCGGCACTGGCAAGTTTTCGGTGGGATACCTTCGACCAACGGTCATTTTGGCTGGAAAAAAGCAGTACAGCATCGCTCTTAACCTTGTTTTTACAGGAATCTGACAAACCAAAAAGGGAGGGTGTTGTTCAATTGGTGTCTCAAGATTAGCATCCGAATGTTAAGCCTTGTATCCAGAAGTTATGATTTTAGTTGGTGAAAAATGGGCTCCGGCAGGCAGTTTTGCTTGACCGGGGCTTTTTTTATTTGCGGCCGCCCGTATTTTCCCAGTCCCAAACCACAATCTCCCAATGGTCGGTTTCATCTTGAAATTGGTGGATGGTCTGAAACCCAACCCGCTGGTGCGCTCGGATGGAGCGGGTGTTTCGGCTGGCGATTTCCGTAGCTACAAAGTCGAATTGGCTGTTGAACAGCGTTCGGTGCTTCTGGTAAAGCCCATCAAAGATACCGGCTCCCCGATAGCCTTCAGCCACGCAGATTTGCCCCATCACATAATATTGGTACTCGGCGACTTTCTTCCCGTTAAAATCAAGGCTGTCGAAAAGTAGGAACATTGGCTTGAGCACCGGAATCAGGTCCTGAAACGAAGGCAACATCACCAGTGCATAGCCCACCACTTTGTCGTCGTCTTTGGCGATGACCTGAGGGATAGCCTCGTTCATTTTTTTCAGCAAATCAAAATCGTGCTGTACCGTGACAAAGCCTTGCGAAGCGGCTGTATCTGCTGAAACCTGCGTGGATAAGTTTGACTGTTGCAAAGCCAGTACCTGCCTGATGTCGTTGTCGTCGGCGATGGTGGTGAAACGGATATGGGAAGGGTTGTCGCTCACGGAATGCTAACTCTCCTCGCTGGGTATGTACTCGTTGACTGGTTCAGTACCGAGGTACTTCGCCTGCACCAGTTCAGGGCTTGCCTGGAACATTTTTAATACGGTGATTTCATAGTTGCCCACTTGGATGGTTTCGCCCTCTTCGGGTATCTCGTCGGCTACTTGCTGAAGCAGGCCGGACATCGTATGGTACTCCTCGCTCTCCGGGAACGGCTCGGGCAGGAACTCGTTGATTTCGTCCAGCGGGTTTTGTGCCTGTATTTTGTAAGTGCTCACGTCCACTTGTTCCACGATGGGAGGTTCGGTATCGTACTCGTCCTGAATCTCGCCGACCAGCTCCTCAATGATGTCTTCCAGCGTGACGAGTCCCACCGTGCCACCAAACTCATTGACAGCGATGGCCAACTGTGCCCGTTCTTTCTGCATCAGGCGCAGCAGTTGCAACACTTTTTTGTTGGAGGAGACGTACAGCACCGAGCGCATGATGTCCCGAATGCCCTTGTCACCGCCTTGGCGGGAGAGCAGCAGCAAATCCTTTGAGTGGACAAAGCCAATGATGTGGTCAATCGTATCGTCGTAAACCGGATACCTTGAGTAGCCCTCTGTGATGGCATACTCGATGTTTTCGTCCAGCGGCTCATTGACGTCAATGGCGGCAATCTGGGTGCGTGGCTTCAATATTTGCCAAACAAAACGGTCGTCGAAGTCGAACACATTCTGTATCAACTCCCGCTCAGAAGCTTCGATGGCGCCACCCTCGGCACTCTCGGCAATGATGAGCTTCAGTTCTTCCTCCGAGTGAATGCCCTCGTGCTCCAAAATGGGCTTGATGCCGATGAGTTTTAGGATAAAATTGGCGAAGCCGTTCAGCACAAAAATGAATGGCCTGAAAACCAAGTGGAAAATGCGCAACGGCGCTGCCACGGCCAGTGTCGTGTTGATGGGATGGCGGATGGCCAGCGACTTTGGCGCCAGCTCCCCGAATACGATGTGGAGTACCGTGATGGTGGCGAAAGCGATGGGCAGCGCTATTTGATGGGCAGTTTCTTCTGCCACCACAATGCCGAACAGATCCATTGCTTGGATAACCAAGCGGGAGACGACACTCTCGCCAATCCAGCCGAGGCCGAGCGAGGCAAGTGTGATGCCGAGCTGAGTGGCAGCTAGGTAGGCGTCGAGATTACCGACTACGCTTTCAGCGATGCGGGCCGTGAAACTGGAGCTGGAGCGAACCTGCAATTGCGACATGCGAACCTTCACAATGGCAAATTCGGCGGCAACGAAGAACCCGTTTAATAGGACTAGTAAAAGTGTAATAAATATGTCAGCGACCATGTAGGTGACTTGCGTCTTGTTGGAGATGCCTTTTTTACGAAAAAGGCTCGTAAATGTTGGACATTGGCCGCAAATGTACAGTTTTTTTGGATGATAGGGTGGGGTTATGGCTAAATCGTTGGTTGTCAGTTGGTTGGTTCATCATATTTGCAAGAGCGCCCTGTTGGAGTTCATCTCCAACAGGGCGCTCTTGAGTAAAGTGGCAAGTGAAAATCTCACTCCACCATCAAAATCCTTGTGCCGAGTAAGTTGCTGGCATTGTCCAACAGCGTCACGTAGAGCATTCCTTTGGGGAGCCCTTTCATGGATACTTCATAATCTTCTTTCCCATTGGTAGCTTTCAACGGCAGCCGGGCCAGTTCCTTGCCAGTAGCATCTGCAATTCGCAGTACGGCGGTTGTGCGCACATCGTAGGAAACGGTGAACTTGCCACTCGTTGGGTTGGGGAAAATGTTCAGCGAGAGCAGCTCTGGCTTGTCCGCCTTGCTGTCTGCATTGGGCAGTTTAGCTTTTTCACCTTCGTCCAGCTTGAACTTCACAGGTAGGTTGAACTGTACCCGCACGGTTCTTCCCCGTTGCTTACCGGGTATCCACTTGGGCATTAGCCCAACAATCCGGCGTACTTCCTCGCCGCACCCACCTTCCACGTTCCGTGCAATTTCTGCCCCAGTGATGGTGCCGTCCTTTTCCACGATGAATTTGACAAAAGCGGTTCCTTCAATGCCCTTTTCCCTCGCTTCTGATGGATATTTTACATGCTGGAAAATGAATTCGAACAATTTCTGTTCAGCGCATTTGGCACGTTCGCTGGCATCAGTAATGTCTTCGCAGCCAGGGAAGCGAGGTGGTTCTTCAACCAACTGAAAAACCTCTTCTGTGCTGCCCGATGGAAGAGGGGTAGCAGGAGCTGCGTCCAGCTTAAACTTCACGGGCAGTGCAAACTGTGCCCGTACCGCTTTCCCGTCTTGTTTGGCTGGAATCCATTTTGGCATCGTGTACACGAGGCGCAGCACCTCTTCCCCGCAGCCGCCTTCCACATTTCTGGCAATCTCAGCATCGGCGATGGAGCCGTCCGTTTCCACGATAAATTTGACAAAGACGGTGCCCTCAATACCTTTTTCCTTTGCCTCAGCAGGGTACTTGATGTTGTTGAAAATGAACTCCATCAGCTTGGTCTGTGCACATTGGTTGCGTTCGGCAGCAGCCACGTCCTCGCAGCCTGGGAACCGAGGCATCTCCTCCACGACTTTGAACACCTCCTCGCCATCTTTGATGGGAGGCACGGTGTCGGCAACCGCTAGATTCAGTTCCAATGCTGCATCAGGCTGTTCGGGAATTGCAACAGACTGGTTTTCAAACACTTCTGAAGGCGACGGCAGTGGGCTGTTTCGGAAAGAAAAAGCCATCAAAAGCACGGCTACGGCGGGCATTGCAGCTAGGTACTTCAGTGTAGCCCGCTGCGATGATTTAGTTTTAGTCATCATGACAATACGTTTTTTTAATTGTGATGAAAAAAGTGAATTGGAAATGGCAACCTGCATTCCGGGGTGCGATTGCCTGAGCAGCAAACGGCCGTATTGTTTCTTGTCAAAACCTGCCGTCACGTAGGCGTCGGCGAGGTATTCGTGGGTAGTTTTTATAGCTTTTTTATAAAAATAAACGAATGGGATGCACCAGGCGAAAGCGGTCACCAGTTCGAGCAGCACCACGTCGTGGCTGTGCCGCTGGAAGATGTGGGCCTCTTCGTGCCGCACGATGCTGCGGCGGTCTTCGTCGTTGGTCTCGAAGTTTTTGCTCCAAAACAAGTTCCTGAAAAACGAGAACGGCAGGTGCGGTGCGGTCGTCGTCACGAAGCGGTAGCCGTTGGCGGGCCTCACTTCACTGCGGTGGTACAGCCGCCCAATTTGCCAAAGCCCGTAGCCAAACCTAGCCAGCGAAAATGCCACGCCGAGCCAATAAGTCCACAGCGCAACCAACTGAAAATCAATACTTTGCTGGCGTCGGGAGGCCGTGACTACAATGGCTTCGAGCTGCTGCACACCCACGGTGATGGGCTGCAGCAAGTACGTTGGCGACTCCTCCGCCGACACGAGGTCGATGTCCAGCGCAGGGATAGCCAAACCGAGCAGCAGCGTGGTCAGCAGGTACCAACGGTTTGTGCAATGAAAAGTCTCCACCCGCAGCAGCAGGTGGTAAATGCCGTAGAAAACGGCCCAGCAACCAGTGACTTCGAGTAGGTAAGTTATCATTGGGCGTTGATTTTCATGGTCCTTGAAATCAATCTTTCAGCTTTTCAATCAGTTCTGAAAGCTCGTCTTTGTCAATGTTTTCTTCCTTCACCAAAAAGGACACGAGGTTGCTCATGGAGCCTTCGAAGTAGTCGGCAACGAGGCGGTTCAGGGTTGTTTTGCTGTAGTCCTCTTTTGTGATGATGGGGAAGTACTCGTAGGTGCGCCCATACGCTTTGTGCGAAACGAAGCCCTTTTCCTCCAAGATGCGCACGATGCTCGACACCGAGCTTTGCGGCGTGGCCTTGCCCTTCAGCGCCTCGTAGTGCGGCATTATGTCGCTCACGAGGCAGCGCTCCAGTCGCCAGATGATGTGCATTACTTCCTCTTCTGCTTTCGTCAATGCTGTCATTTTTTCTGTGTTTTGGTGGAACTGTGGCAAAGGTATTTCTAAAAATTTAGCCTTGCAACTATTTTATTAGCTTTTTGACGTAAAAATACGTTGAATTAAATTGCTGTTTGTTTTTTAAATTACAAGTAATTGATTTTCAGGTTTTTAGGTGAAATAAAAACAGACTTGCCGGAGTGAGCACTCCAGCAAGCCTGAACATGGATTTCAGCTTTTCAGTAAAATTGACCTTACCTCAACACGGAGTTGCAACACCGACAGTTGCCTACTCACAGCCCACTGCTGATGAGGAACGTGGTCGCAAATGCCACGATGGCGTACAGCTCAGGGAACACGGCGAGCACCATCGTCCGACCGAAAACGTCGTAGCCAGCGCCGATGCCAGCGATGCCGTTGGCACAAACCCTA
>CAYTZS010000166.1:0-11769 GCA_964442355.1 uncultured Saprospiraceae bacterium
GTTTTGGTCAGTTTTTTCCGGCGTTGTTGGTTTACATGATTTGCTATATGCCCACACTGGCGTTGGTAAACTCGATTTCTTTCCGTCAAATGAAAGACCCAGAAAAGGAGTTCCCAAACATCCGGGTGATGGGTACCATCGGTTGGATAGTTGCTGGGGTCATCATTGGTTGGCTTGCCTGGGAGAAAACAGCGTCGCTGGAACTCACCTTCAAAATGACGAGTATTGCTTCGTTGGTACTTGGTGGGCTTTCATTCATGCTGCCAAATACGCCACCTCCTAAAGCCGGTCAAACCGTGAGCATTGGTGACATTGTTGGCTTGGATTCGCTTTCCATGCTGAAAAATCCATCTTATCTCGTCTTTTTCATCGCTTCCGTGGCCATTTGCATTCCACTTGCATTTTATTATTCGTTTGCCAACCCATTTTTAAACGAGTTGGGTGTTGATGCCGCAGCGTCAAAGCAGTCGTGGGGACAGGTATCGGAAATCTTGTTCATGCTCATTATGCCGTTGCTCTTTGTGCGTTGGGGCGTGAAAAAAATGCTGCTGGTTGGTATGGCGGCTTGGTTGCTGCGGTACGTGTTTTTTGCCTACGGCGACAATGACAGCGGCTTTTGGATGCTGATGTTGGGCATTTTGTTGCACGGTATCTGCTATGATTTCTTCTTCGTAACGGGGCAGATTTATACCAACAAATTTGCGGGTGAAAAATTCAAAAGTGCAGCCCAAGGTCTGATCACGCTAGCTACTTATGGAGTGGGAATGTTGATTGGCTACTCCATTTCAGGAATGGTGGCCGATGCTTACAAAACTGGCGAAACCACCCACGATTGGACAAGCATTTGGCTTGTGCCAGCGGCTATTGCAGGTGCGGTACTTGTGGTGTTTGCGCTAATGTTCAAGGACAAAAAAACGAATGCATAAGATTTACCTAAAACCCAAAAAAGACGAGGCGGTTCGCCGTTACCATCCATGGATTTTCTCGGGGGCAATTCTGAAAACGGAAGGTAACCCGGCCGATGGTGATACTGTGGAGGTGCTCGGTCCCAAGGGCGACTACTTGGCCACTGGCCATTTTTCAGCGGGGAGTAGCATTGCAGTTCGACTTTTTTCATTTGAAAAGACAGAGACCAGCCTTGATTTTTGGGTGAAACGGCTCAACAACGCCTTTTTTTACCGCCGTTCGATTGGACTTTTGGGCAAAGCTGCGACCACTTGTTTTCGCCTCATCCATGCCGAAGGTGACGGATTGCCTGGGTTGATAGTTGACGTTTACGGCAATACTGCTGTGGTGCAGTGCCATTCCGTCGGGATGCATCGTCAGCGGCAGCTGATCGCTGAGGCGATTTTGGCGACCAGCAATGGCGTTGTTACTGCTGTTTTTGACAAAAGCAAAGAGACGCTCCCGCCTATTTACGCTGGTACGGTTTCAAACGGCTATCTGGTCGGAACCTCGACTGCTCAGGAGGTGCATGAAAATAGTCACACCTTTTTCGTGGATTGGGAAACGGGCCAAAAGACGGGTTTCTTCCTCGACCAACGGGACAACCGCCAACTGCTCGGCCGATACACAGCGGGCAAAACCGTGCTCAACAGTTTCTGCTATTCTGGTGGTTTTTCGGTTTACGCATTGGCCGAAGGTGCAAAGTTGGTTCACTCCGTTGACGTTTCGCAGCGGGCGATAGATTGGACGAAAAAGAACTTAACCTTGAATGGTTTTGACCCAGATGCTCATGCTTGCATGGCTGCGGACGTCCAAAAATACCTGCAAGATTGCCCTACTTACGAAGTCATGGTTGTTGACCCCCCAGCATTTGCGAAGAACATCAGCAAGCGCCACAACGCGGTGCAAGGCTACAAGCGCCTCAATGTCGCTGCTATAAAAAAGCTAGCGCCAGGTGGCATCTTGTTTACATTCTCTTGCTCACAGGTAGTTGACCGAGAATTGTTTTACAATACCATCACGGCAGCTGCAATCGAGGCAGGCAGGCAGGTTCGAGTCATGCACCATTTATCTCAACCACCTGACCACCCAGTGAGCTTGTTTCATCCGGAAGGCTCTTATTTGAAAGGTTTGGTGCTTTATGTGGAGTGATGTACCCAGAAATCCTGTCTGGGGCAAATTACAAGTGAACATTTAGGGTGTAAAAATGAAGCGGCCTCGCCAAATTACTTGGCAAGGCCGCATTGCTAATGGGAGTAATGTTGTTAAATCATATAATCAGCATGGCATCGCCGTAGCTGAAAAAGCGGTATTTTTCCTTGACTGCCTGTTCATAGGCTTCCATGACCAATTCGTAGCCACCAAAAGCACATATCATGATGAGCAAGCTTGATTTTGGCAGGTGGAAATTCGTAATCATCGAATTGGCGATGCTGAAATCGTAGGGTGGGTAAACGAAAAGGTTCGTCCAGCCTTCGGCAGGTTTGAGAAGACCTTCGGCTGATACCGCAGTTTCGATGGTGCGCATGGAAGTTGTGCCAACAGCGCAAATCTTCTTCCCAGCGACTTTGCCCTTGTTTACTGTTTCAGCAGCTTTTGAATCAATGCGGAAGTACTCAGCATCCATTTTGTGTTTCGACAAGTCCTCAACATCAATGGTGCGGAAGGTGCCCAACCCAATGTGCAAGGTAACTTCTGCGAAATGGACGCCCTTGATTTCGAGGCGTTTCATCAACTCCCTGCTGAAGTGGAGGCCAGCGGTTGGGGCAGCCACGGCACCTAGTTCTTTGGCGTAAACCGTTTGGTAGCGGTCACGGTCAACTTGTTCTTCGTTGCGGGTGATGTACTTTGGCAGCGGGGTATTGCCAAGAAAGTCGAGGTTTTTGCGGAACTCTTCCTCTGAGCCATCAAACAAAAAGCGGATGGTGCGGCCACGGGAGGTCGTATTGTCCACGACTTCGGCTACGAGGATTTCGTTGCCTTTTTCATCCATGAAATAGAGCTTGTTGCCTACCCGGATTTTGCGGGCTGGGTCAACGAGGACGTCCCAAAGGCGTTGTTCAGCATTGAGTTCACGGAGCAGGAAAACTTCGATTTTGGCACCGGTTTTCTCCTTTTTGCCATACAACCTGGCAGCGAAGACCTTGGTGTTGTTGAAAATCATTACGTCGTCCTCATTGAAGTAGCCGAGAAGGTCCTTGAAAATTTTATGTTCTATTTTGCCAGTGTCACGGTGCAAGACCATGAGGCGGGATTCATCACGGTTGGCGGCAGGGTGTTGGGCAATCAGGTTTTTGTCAAGCTCGTAATTGAATTGCGACAGTTTAGTCCTCATTGAACTTTTTGTATTTGATGTTGAATTAATACCTCTTCTTTAAAAAGCCCGCAAAAGTAATTAAAAATGGTAATTTTCATGCATTTCGCAGCTGTGCCAGATGAGTTTTTTTTAAAAACCTAAGCTTTGCTTATTTTGAATTTGGCTAAATAAGTTTTAAGCCTAAAAAAGTGACAATAGTCACCCCGCCTAGCGCATTACTTTGTCACATTTACGCACCGAAAACATCGGTAGTGCAAACCAACTACAAAGTCATTCATGAAATACGGATTTATTATTGATAACCGGAAGTGTATTGGCTGCCACGCCTGTACCACTGCCTGCAAGTCAGAACACGATGTGCCAGTCGGTGTCTTCCGCACTTGGGTCAAGCAAGTAGAAAAGGGCGAGTTTCCCCATACACGGCGGGTGTTTTCTGTGATGCGTTGCAACCACTGCACCGATGCCCCCTGTGTCGAGATTTGCCCTGTGGAGGCGCTCTACTTCCGCCCCGATGGCATCGTTGACTTCGACAAAAACCGCTGTATCGGCTGCAAGTCGTGCATGCAAGCTTGTCCATACGATGCCCTCTACATTGACCCTGACACCCACACGGCCGCAAAGTGCAACTACTGCGCCCACCGGGTGGACATTGGCTTGGAACCTGCCTGCGTGAACGTCTGTCCAGAACATGCCATCATCTCCGGCGATATGGACAACCCTAACTCTGAAATCTCGCAACTGCTTGGTCGTGAGACGGTTACGGTTCGGCGGGAGGCAAAAGGCACGCATCCAAATCTGTTCTACATTGATGGTGACGAAGCTGCTCTGAACCCCATTGCCACCGAAAAGCATAGCTACACACTGTGGGGTGCGCAGACCCGTGGTGTTGGCCATTTTGCGAAGCAGACCGAGAAACTTGCCTTCGACGGAGGCGACCTCATCGCAGCGCTGGCCGATGGAAACACCACTGAAGTCGCAGACTTGAAAAAAGCTGGCCCGCAAAAATCGGTGGACGTGTTGATGAACAACGGTAGCCCACGCCGTGTGTACGACGCACCCAACAAGGGCCTGCTTTGGGGCTGGGAAGTAAGCGGTTATGTTTTCACGAAAGCAATTTCGGCGGGTGCATTCCTTGTGCCCGTGTTGGCACTGGTCTTATTGGATGTTCTGAAAATCAAAACAGGTTTTCTGGAGCCAATCGGCATGCTCTATTTCGGCATCTTGGCAGCTTTGGTTTTTTTGCTGATAACGACTGCCTTGTTGGTCAAGGATTTGGACCAGCCCAAACGCTTCCTTTACGTGGTGCTGCGCCCGCAATGGAAAAGCTGGTTGGTTAGGGGCGGGTACGCACTCACTATTTTTGGTGGTTCCCTCACGCTGCTCATCGTTGGAGCGCTCCTTGGTTCCGATGTTCTCGGTCAAATAGGAATTGTGCTGGGTGTTCTTTCGGCCATCGTCACCGCCGTTTACACCGCCTATTTGTTTGCGCAAGCGAAGGGCCGTGACTTCTGGCAAAGCCCCGTGCTTGCCTTGCACATGCTCATTCACAGCTTCACGGCGGGTGCGGCTTTCTTTGCCGTCCTGGCAATCTTCGACCTGCCCAGCGAGGGCTGGCTGTTTTACCTACGTTTGGTTATGGCTGTTGGCATCGGCCTGAACTTAGTGGTGATGCTCATCGAACTGACCACCTCGCACATGACACAAGAAGCCAAGCTCACGGCTGAGTTGATTACCAAAGGCCGCTACAAGCAGCTCTTCTGGTGGGGCGTGGTGATTGTCGGCAACTTGCTGCCGCTCATCCTGATGCTTTCGGGCATGGCGTACGGCGTGCAAATTGGCGGCTTGCTGGCCTTGGTCGGTATTTACCTGACTGAGAAAATCTGGGTAGAAGCGCCGCAACGCATTCAATTGAGCTAAACTTTTTGTGAACACTAATTGACTCTGTCAGTCCCTTTAAAAACGATAAAATATTCAATCATGGCACATCATCAAGTTCTTGTTATTGGCGGCGGCAACGCTGGTCTGTCCGTCGCTTCGAAACTGTTGCTCAAAGACAGCTCCTTGAAAATCGGCATTATCGAACCTTCCGAAAAACACTACTACCAGCCTGCTTGGACACTGGTTGGTGGCGGTACTTTTGACGTCAATGACACCATTCGGAACGAAAAGGACTTCATTCCCAGCGGAACGACTTGGATAAAGGACGCTGTGGCCAGTTTTGAGCCGGAGCAGAACCAAATTACCTGCAAAAGCGGCGACAAACACACCTACGACTACCTCGTCGTAGCGCCCGGTATCCAGCTCGATTGGCACAAAATCAAGGGGCTGAAAGAAACGCTGGGAAAAAACGGCGTGACCACCAACTACTTAGTTGACTATGCCCCCTACACTTGGGAATGCCTGCGCAACTTCAAGGGGGGCAACGCCATTTTCACCAATCCCAATACGCCTATCAAGTGTGGTGGTGCGCCGCAGAAAATCATGTACTTGGCAGGCGATTACATCTTGAAACATGGCCTTCAGCCCAAGTCGAACATCCATTTCTACTCTGGGGGCGGTATCATCTTCGGGGTGAAGAAGTACGCTGATACGCTGAACAAAGTGATACAACGCTACAAGATACAGACGCACTTCAAACACAACTTAATCGAGATAGATGGGCCGAACAGGAAAGCTTGGTTTGAGGATGAACATGGCGCCCGTGTTGAGCAATCCTTTGACTTCATCCACGTGACGCCGCCGCAGAGTGCGCCCGATTTCATCAAAAGCTCGCCGCTTGCTGTGCCCGACAATCCGCTTGGCTGGGTGGACGTGAACAAGTTCACTTTGCAGCATAACCGCTACCCGAACATTTTCAGTCTCGGTGATGCTTCCAGTTTGCCGAACGCAAAGACAGGTGCAGCCGTGCGCAAACAAGCGCCCGTGCTGGTGGAGAACTTGTTGAAAGTGAAAAACGGCGGCACACTCGACGCCAAGTACACGGGATATGGCTCTTGTCCGCTGGTGACTGGCTATGGCAAGCTTGTGCTTGCTGAATTTGACTACGACAACAACCCGATGGAGACTTTCCCATTCGACCAGAGCAAGGAGCGCTGGAGCATGTGGATGCTGAAAACGAAAGTGCTGCCGTGGTTGTACTGGAACCGCATTTTGCAGGGCAGGGCATAGTGTGGCAGCTGCGAATGTCAATTAAAAGTTGATTGTCAAAACTTAGCGATGGTGGATGTCGATAGAAAATCCCATTGGGAAGGGGTGTACGAATCCAAACAATTGACGGAGGAGTCGTGGTATCAAGCTCGGCCCGAAGTTTCCTTGGAGTACTTGCACCGCTTCAAACTGCCAAAGTCAGCCAGTATCATTGATGTTGGCGGCGGGGATAGCCTGTTCGTTGACCACTTGATTGCCGAAGGCTACGAAAACATTACAGTGCTGGATATTTCCGAGAAGGCACTTGAACGGGCTAGGCAACGCCTCGGCACAGCAGCTACCAAGGTCAAATGGGTGGTTTCTGATGCGGCGGCGTTCAAGCCAACGGAGAAATACGATTGCTGGCATGACCGAGCGGCCTTTCATTTTTTCACAACTGAGGCCGACATCAAGAAATACATCCAAACCATGCAGGAATCAATTAAGCCTGGTGGGTATCTTGTACTCGGCACCTTCTCGGAGAATGGTCCAGAAAGGTGCTCCGGGTTGCCAGTTAAGCAATACTCCGAAGCGGCGATGGTAGAGCAACTGCACTCGTTCTTCGAGAAGGTCAGATGCTTGCACGTCAAACATTTGACACCGGGCGGAACGGCGCAAGAGTTCCTCTTCTGTGGGTTTAGAAAACGAGACTTAGGTCGATAACTAAATAAAAATACAAAGCCAATGGGCTATAAGCACAAACCAACCTTCATCGAAAAACTCGCCGAGAGCGTCGGCCTGATACCCAACCTGCACGGCGAGGAAGACTACGCCCCGTCGGTGGAAAGCTTGACGGAGCCGGGCGACTTGACCAAGTTCCCGCCGCCCGACCAGTGGAACGACTGGACAGAGTACGAGGCAAAGAAGTGGCCGAAGAAGGAGAAGAAGCATTACTCCATCGTGCCGACGACCTGCTTCAACTGCGAGAGCGCTTGCGGCATGTTGGCGTACATCGACAAGGAAACCAACCAGGTGCGCAAGTTCGAGGGAAACCCCTGGCACCCCGGCAGCCGTGGGCGCAACTGCGCCAAAGGCCCGGCCACCATCAATCAAATCACCGACCCCGACCGAATACTGTACCCGATGAAAAGAGTGGGTGAGCGGGGCAGCGGCCAATGGGAGCGGGTGACCTGGGACTCCGTGCTGGACGACATCGCTGGGCGGATGCGCAAGGCCATACAAGAGGGCCGCAACAACGAAATCGCCTACCACGTCGGGAGGCCGGGGCATGAGGGCTACATGGACCGGGTGCTGAAGGGCTGGGGCGTGGACGGGCACAACTCGCACACCAACATCTGCTCCAGCGGCGCAAGGTTTGGCTACGCCATCTGGTACGGCCACGACAGGCCGTCGCCGGACCACGCCAATGCGCACGCCATCCTACTCATCTCGGCGCACCTCGAATCGGGGCACTACTTCAACCCGCACGCCCAGCGCATTATGGAGGCAAAGATGAAAGGCGCCAAGCTCATCGTGCTTGACCCCAGATTGAGCAACACGGCCAGCATGGCCGATGAGTGGTTGCCCACTTACCCCGGCACAGAGGCGGCATGGCTGCTCGCCGTTGCCCGAATTTTGTTGCAAAAAGGCTGGTACAACCGTGCCTACATGGAACAATGGACGAACTGGGACGAGTACATGCGTAAAGAGCACCCCAGCAAGCCGCAGACCTTTGAATCGTTCATTGATACATTAATAGAGGTGTACGCTGAGTACACGCCGGAGTATGCGGAGCGGGAATCGGGCATAAAAGTGGCGCAAACACTGGAAGTGGCCCGTATCATCGGGGAGGCAGGCACTCGCCTCTCCACGCACAACTGGCGCAGTGCCGGAAGCGGCAATCTTGGAGGATGGGCGGTGGCCCGTTGCCTGCATTTTATCAACGTCATCACAGGCTCGGTGGGAACGGTGGGCGGCACCTCGCCGAACACTTGGAACAAGTTCCACCCGCACTTCTTCGACAACCCCCCGGCGCAGAAGTTTTGGAACGAGCTCCATTTCCCGAAGGAATACCCGCTTGCGTACTTCGAGATGAGCTTCTTGTTGCCGCACTTCCTGAAAGACGGGCGTGGATTCATGGACGTGTACTTCAGCCGGGTCTTCAATCCGGTGTGGACTTACCCCGACGGCTTCATGTGGATGGATGCGTACAAGGACGAAAAATGCTTCGGGCTGCACGCCGCACTCACGCCCGTGTGGAGCGAGACGGCCTACTTCGCCGACTACGTGCTGCCGATGGGCTTAGCCAGCGAGCGCCACGACCTGAACAGCTACGAGACGCACAGCGGCATCTGGATTGCCTTCCGGCAACCGGTGTTGCGGGAGAAAGCACGACGGGACGGCAAGGAGTTCCAGTTTACCTACGAGGTAAACCCCGGCGAGGTCTGGGAAGAGGACGAGTTTTGGATTCAGCTTTCGTGGCGCATCGACCCGGATGGGTCGCTGGGCATCCGCAAGCACTTCGAAAGCCCGTACCGCCCCGGCGAGTGCATCACGGTGGACGAGTACTACCGCTATATTTTCGAAGAGACAAAGGGGCTGCCGGAGGCGGCTGCGAAAGAGGGCCTCTCGGCGCTCGATTATATGCGCAAGTACGGCGCCTTTGTGGTGGAGCCCAGCGTTTACGAAGTAAACAAAAGACCGCTCTCGGAGAAGGAGCTGGACGGTGCTGAAATTGCCGCCGACGGCCGGGTGCTGAAGAAGGGCAAAACCGTGGGCGTGGTACACGAGGGCAAACCCGTCGAGGGATTCCCGACGCCGAGCGGAAAGAACGAGTTTTTCAGCCAAACGATGATTGACTGGAAGTGGCCAGAGTACGCCATCCCCACCTACATCAAGAGCCATATCCACGAGGATGAGATGGACCGCAGCAAGGGGGATTACCCGCTCGTACCAACGTTCCGCCTCCCGACGCTTATCCACTCTCGGAGCGGAAATGCCAAGTGGCTCTACGAAATTGCCAACCGCAACCCGCTCTGGATGCACCCCGATGATGCGGCCAAATACGGCGTGAAGACGGGCGACCTCTTGCGCATCAACACCGAAATCGGTTACTTCGTGGACAAAGTGTGGGTGACGGAGGGAATGAAGCCCGGCATCGTCGCCTGCTCGCACCACCTCGGAAGGTGGCGCAGGCCGAACGACCCGGCGGGCAACCGTTGGGCGACGGCTACCGTCAGCATCGAGGACGATGGCAACGGCGGCTGGAAAATGAAGCAGTTGGCCGGTATTCATCCGTTCAAGTCGAACGACAAGGACTCGGCCCGCATCTATTGGAGCGACGGCGGGGTACACCAGAACATCACGTTCCCCGTGCATCCTGACCCCATCAGCGGGATGCACTGCTGGCACCAGAAGGTGCGCATCGAGAACATCCATCCCGGCGACCAGTACGGCGACATCTTCGTGGACACGAAGAAAAGCATGGAGGTCTATCGCCGCTGGCTGAAAATGGCCCGGCCAGCACCGGGGCCAGATGGCTTGCGCCGTCCGCTGTGGATGAAGCGGGCGTTGAAGCCTTCGGAGGAGACGTACTACTTAAAGGATGAGGAATAATGTCAGAATCACGGATTCGAGGGATAAAAGGATTGCGCTGAACTTGGTATCCATGAAATCCTAAAATCCGTCGAATTCCTCATACAGACAAGAGGATACAAAATAGGCGACAACGGCCCGCAGCCGTGTCGCCTTTTTTGTTTTGAAAAAACCATCCCCTCAGCGCACACCTTTTGGCCGCATGAACTTCGGGATGGACACGCCAGATACCGGTATCGTGAACGGCTTGCTGTCGCTCCACTCGCTGGCGCTGACGGAGTTCTTTACCATCATCTGGGCATAGAGTGTGACGCCGACGGGCAGGCCGCTGAAAGCAATGGCAGACTTGCCATCGCTGCTCACCCACTGCCAGTTCGTCTCGTCGGTCGAAATGCGGCAGGTATAGACTTTGGCGCTCGGCTGTGCCTCGCACTGGACGTAGAGCTGAAGCGGGCTGCCGAAAAGGTAGAAGGAAAGCGTTTCAGGCCGGAGCGGCGAGGCTGGGGTTTCTGGGTTGCGGGCCAGTGGGATGTTGGTGGTCAGCAACCGGGCCAGACTGCCTCCCGACTCGGCCTGCACCGCTGCCAGCAGGTTGCGGAGCGCAGCCTCCAAATTGGTACGGGCGGCAATGCGGGCGGCGGCCGATTCGCTGGTCTGTTGGCCACGGTCAACCACCGTGGGCGAATAGATGCCGAAGAGCGTCTGCACGGAGAGCGCCAAGGGCTGGCTGTCTGGAAAGAAAGCGTTGGCTACCGTGCCCGACACAATGTCCCCGACCGTGAGCTTGAACGGGTCATCGGGGTCGTTGAGAAAGCCATAGGTGACTTCAGGTTTGAAGGTCATTACATCTGCCATAAGAAAAATAATAAGTGCTGCATGCTCATCCAACCACCCAGCATGCGCCCGGTGGCTTGCTGCCCATACAGCTTGGTTTAAGAAGCACAGCTACATAGGGAGCGCCCGGCAAATGTCCCGGCGCTGGGCCTTTAAGGCCCCATTAGGCATGGGTTCGGTAGGTGTTGGCAGGTAATAGGTGCTGGCAATGGCCAGTGTAGGGAAGGTGTTTGGGCCGGGTTGGCCCGTTAGCAATGCCGCTTTGCGTGTCGTTGGCAAATTGGCTTGCTTGTTACACAAACATGCAGCAATAAAATGAATAAATCAAATATGTAGGAATGAATTTTAGTGAATAACCTGCATACCGCCGTCGGCAACCTGTCCAACAAAGCCGGGAAAATCCTCCACGCCGTCGGCAACCTGCACCTTGCCGTCCCTAACATGCATGTTGCCAACGGTAACATGCACCTTGGCAGCAGTGATTTGTTCCCAACCGTCGGTAATGTGTTGATTGTCGCTCGTGACCTGCTCCCTGCCAACGGTGACATCCATCTTGGGGGCGGCAATATGCTCCTTGCCGTTGGTGACATGGAAGTTGGGGGCGGTGAGGGGCGGGGCAATCGGGATGGTTCTGCATGGTTAGCCTTAGTAACATGGTCTTCTAGGCCATGCTACCCAGCTCCCTCCCTGCTCTGCCTTTTCTTCGCAAGCTAATGCAGCCCTAAAGGGGAACCCACGGAATCCCATTCCTTGGAACTTCACCCTGACGGAGTTCCGAGGAATGAACGGGTGTAGGTTCACCTTTAGGGGTTAGGGGTCAAGTCAGGCGAAGATATTGCGAAATGCGCAGACCTTCCCATCAACAATCATGTAATCATGTAATCAACAATCATCAATCAAAAGCAGCTTCGATTGTTGATTGACGATTACATGATTGTTGATTTTTGAAGGAG
>CAYTZS010000167.1:0-11718 GCA_964442355.1 uncultured Saprospiraceae bacterium
AAACCAAGTCGGCCATGAAGCAATGATTGACTATTATTTAAAGTCATACAAAGAAGCGGGCTACCCGATACCTGTTGGAAAAGAAAGAGAAGATTTGGTGCCACCTACCATGCTGTTCAATATCGAATCATAAATCAACCTCCCTGATGAAAGAATATACCTACGATACCTTAAAGGCAGCCTTGGAAGAATACAAGGGTGGAACGGTAGCAAAAATGCTTCCAGCCTTCACCGTCTATGCTGCCGGCGACATAACCGGAGTGACGGTCACGCCCTTTAAATTAGGCGCAATCGCCATCTTCTTTGAGGAAGTAGTCGGGGTGGATATCAACGATTATTTGCCGGACAAGGTGGTTAGTATTTTGGATGATTTGGAAGTCACCAGCGAGGATGCAATCACTGGAGATGATGAAACGAAGGGGCTGACTTTGCTGAAATTGACCGAAGGCTATCAGTTGGATTTTGCGCTGAAATATGCAGACACGGTAGCGTTCAACGATGCCATTACCATAAGCGATTTTTATATCGCATTTACCATCACAAGCAGCGACGTTTCAGCCACGATTTCCAGCGGAAACATTCATTTCAAAGTCGGAGAAGAGGCCAAGCCCTTAAACCTCCGGCTTACGGCAAAAGTCCCCTCGTTAATTTTTGAAGCGGAAATGGATTTCGACAGCGAAGGAAACCAACCCGAACACCAAGCGCAAGCGCAGCAATACCTAGGTGACCTGAAAAAAGAAGGCACCAGCATCGAAGTGGAGGAAATCCGGTTCTTGGCGGCCCTCCGCATGAAGAATTATGCATTGCACCTTTCGGTGAACAATATGCTGGATGTCCATGACAAATTCACGGTCAGGCGGTTTCAGGCAGATGTCAATTATGTGGGCGGCACGGCTGGTGGGTATTCCGTCTTGGCTTACACAGATATTGAGATCGGCTTCGAGAACGACCCCCTCGAAATTGGGCTGGTCGCCCGGTACGAAAGCATGGCCGGGGAGAAAAAGTGGTTGTTTGCGGGCAGCATTGCACGGCCCATTTCTTTTGGCAGCATGATAGATGACCTCTGCCAATTATTTGGCTCGGACAATCCCTTTCACCTGCCCGATGTCATCAACGATACCATTATTGATAAATTGGAACTTTCCTTCGAGGGTTCGAGCGGTGGCGGCAACAGTCGGGATTATCATTTTGCCGTTGGCTTGAGCGTACCTGTGCAGGGTAAACACCTGCAATTGGAAATTGATGCCGATTACAAAAAAACCGGACAGCAGTATGAACTGGATTTGAAAGGTTCGGCCTTGTACGCCGACAGGCAATTCACCATTGAATTCAAGAAAAAAAGCAGCGGTACCACCGTCGGTGCGGGCAGCCAAGCCCCCCTCGCCAACGCCTCTTTGTTGGTGCTGAAATACATCTCTAACGGCGATAAAATCAGCCTGACCGAACTGCTGGGCGAGATTACCGACGAACCCGATATCGTGGAATCATTTCCCGATGTCAGCGTGAAATTGGATGAAGTGATGTTTGCAGTTTTGAAAGAGGAAACGGGCAACAAATTCCTCTTTGGCCTTGAACTGGAACTGCCCATTGACCTCGACTTTGGCAAGTTGCCCGTGGTGGGTAATATCCTCAATAGCCACGGCAAATATGGCATTGGCAGTTTCAAGTTTTTCCTCTCTTCCCAACACCTCTATGAGCATGAGGTGATGTTCTTCCCGGACGAAGACCGTTCGTTCATCATGGGCAACCTGCCCACCCATCCGACGCCACCAATCCCCCAGCAGAGCGTGCCACAGCAAGTGACCGTGCTGAAAAGAGGTGCCAATTTCAGGGCCATCCTAGACCTCGGCACCATGCAAAAAACGCTGCCACCACCACCGAGTAATGAGTTGCCAACTTCTTCCATTGATCCCAGTTCGACCGAAGGGAGCAGCATCGGAAATGCAGGTGCAGAGGGAACAGGTACACCTCCAACGGCTACCCCCGCAAGGGTTTCCGATGGGCAGGCCAGTTGGATGACGATAGAAAAAAGCATTGGCCCGGTCACGATAGCCCGAATCGGGGCCAGTTACAAGAAAGGTAATTTGTGGTTTTTCCTCTCCGGTTCGTTTGGCATAGGTGGTTTCGCTGTCAGTCTTGACGGGCTGGGAATTGGCGCTCCAGTAAAAGATTTTAGTTTGGATAAAATTGATGTCACGCTGATGGGCTTGGGCGTTGTCATCCAAAAAGGCAACCTTTCCATTGCTGGCGGCTTCCTCCACATGCACCACGAGGCGGATGAAGTCAACAACAAGCCCGCCTACGACGAGTACAGCGGTTTGGTACAGGTGGTGTTCACACCATTTTCGCTCGTGGGCATGGGGTCCTATGCCAAATATGAGGGCCATCCGTCCTTGTTCCTGTTTGTGGCCTTGGGCTTCCCTATTGCCGTTGACCCTTCACTCATCATCGAGGGCATGTCGTTGGGCTTTGGTATCCACCGGGACTTCATCGCCCCAAGGCTAGGCCATGTGTTGGAGTTCCCATTGATTCAAGCCTCGGTCACACCGCCGCCACCCATTGATATTGACGTCATGGTGGCCAGCTTGAACCAGTATTTTCCACCCACCACCGACCAGTTTTTCGTGGTAGCGGGCATCAAGTTCAAGGCATTGGGCGTGGTGGACACCCTGGCTATGTTTGCTGTGAAATTTGGCCGGGAACTGGAGATTGACATGATGGGCGTGAGCAGCATCGGCTACCCCGCCTGCATGATTGAGATGGAATGGCTGGCCAAAATCAAGCCCAATGAAGGCTATTTTTTCATGGGCGGCCAACTGACTTCCCGCTCCTATGTGCTGGTGCCAGAGGCCAGAATGACGGGTGGCTTTGCAGTAGCCTTTTGGACGAATGGCGAACACAGTGGCGATTTTGCGGTCAGCGTCGGTGGCTACCATCCCCGCTACAATCGGCCCCTGCATTACCCCGACCAGATACCCCGATTGGGCATCAGTTTCCAGATGAACGGCATCTTGGACATCAAGGGCGGCGTTTATTTTGCCGTAACCCCGCAATGCATCATGTTGGGGGCTTCGATGGAAGCCTCACTCCACATGGGCAGGGTATCCGGCTATATCCGCATGAGCCTGGATGCGCTGATATGGTTCCAACCGTTCCACTACGATGCCTTGATTTCAGCGGATGTCGGGGTGAAGGTGACCATTCCCGCCGTATTTTTCGACATTCATATTGATATTCATCTTCACGCCGACGTACATGTTTGGGGGCCGGATTTTGCTGGCAAAGCCTATCTGGACGTAGGGCCGAAAACCTTCACGGTCGAGTTTGGCGGGGCATCCTCCACCAAACCCTTACCAGTTGGATGGGATGATTTCAGCAAGAAATTCCTGTCTGCTGGCCAAGTCTGCGGTGTCACCGTGGCAAAAGGGCTGATAAGGAAGGCCAAAAATGCAAACGGCGAAGAGGTGTATGTGGTCAATCCAAAAGAAATGGAAATCGAGGTCAAATCCATCATTCCAATTTCAGAAACTGGATACTACTCGCCCGGCATCACCCCGATGGGCATCAAGGGCGGCGGATACTCCGCTGTTTTGACCAAGGAAATAAAAGGGTTCGAGACAAGTGGTTTTCGGGCCGAGGCATTGCCCGGCAGCGTGCCGGCGGCTATTTGGGGAGACCAAGGCTTGGTCACGATGAAGGAACCTTCGTCGGAAGGGAGCCTGAAGACAAATGTCCTGACAGGCTATTCCATCCGACCAACGGATACTCCATTGCCAGACGAAACCCACGAAATTGATAAGGAAAAACTGGCCTACAATGTGGACTTGGCCAAGCCGAAAGACTTGGCCAGCGCCCGTTCTTTTGCGAGAAAGGATGTGAAATTTGATAGGCTCACTCCATTGAACACTTATGCTGATTTCACTGGATTGACTTCTGCCGTCAACCCCACCGACCTATTGCATGAACCCGTGTTGATTGATTTTAATTAAAAAACTATGGCTGACAATATTACCGCTACCCAAACCCCCATTGACGAAGGTAAAAAGGTGAGTTTTTTGCCCCATCATTTGCCCACAGTGAAAGCGGGCGATTACACCATTGAGCCTTCTTTGGTGTTCAATATTGGCCAATCGGTCAAAGAAACTTTCGGTGCCAGCTTGACTTTCGAGGTCGCCGGGCCTCGCTTCCAACTCAACCCCGCCGAAATCCATACTGTTTTTCCGCCGAAGGACAGTTTGGGCGAGTTCGACAATGTGCTGCCGCATATCGAACTGACCCGAAGCACCCTTCCTTGGGAAAGAACTGCCCAAAAAGACAAGCGAGAAGTTCCGTGGCTGGGCCTGATTCTTTTGCAGGAAGAGGAACTGAATGACCCTGAAAAAGTGGAAATCCTGCGCCAACCGTGGAAAACCCTCCGGGATGCACTTTCCCTCCCCGCTGAACTCTCGGACGAGCCGGAAGACGCGAAAAAGCCCTTTCCCGATGTCAAAACCCTGCAAGTACAGGAGGCTTTTTTGAAAAATATACTCCCCACTGCCACTGACCTGCGATGGCTCACACACGTGCGGGCGGGCCACGACCTCCACGGCAATCGCTTTGAGCGGGCCACGCTCGTGTGCAACCGGATGCCCAAACAAGGCAGCCGTGCAGAGGTGCATTTGGTGTCTTTTGAAGGGGCATTCAACGAAACCGATAACTTCGATTTTTCCAAAAGAAGAAACGACACGAATAAAAAAATCCAATTGTTGAGCCTGTATTCCTGGCAGTTCACTTGCCCCAGTTCGGATGAGTACAAGGTGAGCGACAAGGCTATCAAAGCCTTGGAAAAGGAAACTTGGGTGAACAATCTGACCGCTGCATTTCCCGAAGGGGAAGAAAGAGACCTGCTGTACCGGGGTAAGCTGAATTTCGTGGCAGCTGTTAAGGCGAAAATCGCTCCCGCAACGCTAGAGGATGGCCAAATGCAGAAACTCCTCAACGCCTGCCACATCCAAAACGAAACCTTCAAAGGGTTGATGGACGCATTGAATATCGGCTGGATGCGGGTGGAACACGCCAGGAAGGGCCAAGCATTTTTTGAAACGGGCAGCCTGCCTTTTGCCCACGGTTTGCGGGGCGGCGGCAAAACCGCATCGTGGTACAGGGGGCCTTTTGTGGCCAGCCAAAAACTGACTGACGGCCTTTCCTTCGACCTTCCCATCCGCAACTCTGACAGCCTGTTGCTGTATGATGGAAACAGCAATATGCTCGACACCAGCTATGCGGCCGCTTGGGAACTGGGTCGCTTGCTGACCATCAGTGATCCACGTACCTGCCAACAGATTGCCCATTGGAAAACCTCCCATGCACGAGAGGCCGCTGTGTTGGAACAACAGGAAATCTTCCAGCACCTGCCGTTTCAGGATTCGGAATTTGCACATCAGGAAGACGGCCCGCTCCACACCAGCCTGAAACAATATTTTGAGCAGCTTGGTACCCTGCACAATGTACCTTTCCAATATTTGGTGCCGCATGAGAGCCTGCTCCCTCACGAGAGTCTGCGGTTCTTCCACCTCGACCCCCTTTGGGTGGAATGCTTGCTAGACGGGGCCCTCAGTATTGGCCGCCATACGGTTTGGGATGTATCCAGAGAGAAAAACGCCGTCAAACCCCTTCCAGGAAAAAGACCCGATTTGACAGGTTTTTTACTGCGCTCGGATTTGGTGTCCGGCTGGCCCTCCTTGATGGCGGAAGGGTATCGTGGGGATGAGAAATTGCCTAATCTCCGGTTCGAGAGATTGGGCCCCAACGTCCTGCTAGTGATATTTGACGGCATAGTGGAAAAAGTGGACATCCATCTTCCTGCCGAGGCACTCCATTTTGGGTTCATACGGCCCATGGAAGATGATTTGAAATATGAAAAAGAGGTGAAAGATGAAGACGGGAATGAAAAAATAGAAAATGGTAAAAACCAGACCAGGGAAATCTCTTGGAAAAACAAAGGTGAACTCAGAATTTTCGATCCGGTGAATTTTGGTAAAAAGTTAGATATGACAATGAGTAATGGCTCAATTCCTTCGGGCAAGTTTGCCGTAGAACTCATGGAGGGTGTACCAAAATTATCCATTTTAATTTAGAGGTGCCTCAGTATGATGTCAATTATAGTTTTTTAAATAACCTGTTGCGCCTTTGGCGAAAACTTCAATTAGTCATTCAATAGACTATAAGCAACATGGTTAAAGCTTATTCCAAAAAAAATCGACCCTACTATTCCGTGAAGGTAAAGTCAAGGATTTCAAGTAGGAAGAAGAGCGGAACGCCATCATTCACCTATTCATCCCGGAAGAGGTGGTAAACGAATATGTGGGTAACTGAAAGATGGACTTATCTTTTTAAAGAAAAAACAGCGACTGGAAATGAATCCAGTCGCTGTTTTTATTTCAGGCACTTGTTTGGCCGACACCTACCCAAAGACCTACCTTTGCCCCTTCCTAAATCAAAAGCAAATCTCCACCTGTCATGATACTCTTCTTCGGCAACCCCTCCTCCAAAATATTCGCCGTCCAGACCAACCAAGCTCTGTCCGGTGAGGAAGTGAAAAAACTCACCTGGCTTTTCGGCAACGAACCGCAAGTCCAGTCTGAAACTGTCACTGGCCCATTCGTCGGGCCACGGGCAGCCATGGTCACGCCCTGGAGCACCAACGCCGTGGAAATCACGCAGAACATGGCCATCCACGGCATCGTGCGCATGGAGGAGTTTTTCAGGTTGAACGAAGGTGGCAGCTACGACCCCATGCTCTCGCAGAAATTTGCGGAGCTGAACCAGGACATTTTCATCATCCATATCGAACCGTCGCCCATCCTCGAAATCGAGGACATCGCCGCCTTCAACGAGCAGGAAGGGCTTGCGCTCAGCGCAGAAGAAGTCGAATACCTGAACGGCGTCGCCAAAAAAATCGGTCGCCCACTGACCGACTCGGAGGTCTTCGGTTTTTCGCAGGTGAACAGCGAACATTGCCGCCACAAGATTTTCAATGGAACTTTCGTGATTGACGGGCAGGAGAAGCATACTTCGCTTTTCAAACTCATCAAAAAAACCTCGCAGACCCACCCCAACGACATCGTGTCGGCGTATAAGGACAACGTGGCTTTTTTGAAAGGCCCCACCGTTACACAGTTTGCCCCCAAGCGCCCCGACGTGCCTGATTTTTATGAAAAAAAGCACTTTGAATCGGTGCTATCGCTGAAGGCCGAGACGCACAATTTCCCCACCACCGTCGAGCCGTTCAACGGGGCGGCCACGGGTTCTGGCGGCGAAATCCGGGACAGGCTGGCGGGTGGTACTGGCTCGATTCCGCTGGCGGGGACGGCGGTGTACATGACGGCCTACTCACGGTTGCTCGCAGACCGCCCGTGGGAGCAGGGGATGGCGGAACGCAAATGGCTCTACCAAACCCCGCTCGATATCCTCATCAAAGCCAGCAACGGCGCCTCCGATTTCGGGAACAAATTCGGGCAGCCGCTCATCGCTGGGTCGCTGCTCACTTTCGAGCACGAGGAGGCTGGCCGCAAATTGGGCTTCGACAAAGTCATCATGCTGGCCGGAGGCATCGGCTACGGCAAGGCGGCACAGGCACTGAAAGGCCATCCAAAGGCAGGCGACAAAATCGTCGTGATGGGCGGCGACAACTACCGCATCGGCATGGGCGGGGCAGCCGTTTCCTCAGCAGATACAGGCGAATTCAACACCGCCATCACCTTGAACGCTGTGCAGCGTTCCAATCCCGAAATGCAAAAACGGGTGGCGAATGCCGTGCGGGGCGTGGTCGAGAGCGAGGAGAATTTCATCGTTTCCATCCACGACCACGGGGCGGGCGGCCACCTCAACTGCCTCTCCGAACTGGTGGAGTCCACCGGTGGCAAAATTGACCTCGACAAACTGCCCGTTGGCGACCCCACGCTGTCGGCCAAGGAAATCATCGGCAACGAATCGCAGGAGCGGATGGGCTTGGTCGTTTCACCGGAAAACATTGAGACGCTGCGCAATATCGCCGAGCGGGAGCGGGCGCCGATGTACGAAGTCGGCGACGTGACGGGCAACATGCGCTTCACGTTCCAGTCGTCGTCGAAGGGCGACAAGCCGATGGATTTGGCGATGGAGGACATGTTCGGCAGCTCCCCGAAGACCATCATGAACGATAAAAAACTCGACCGGAAATATGCGGACGTGGATTATTCCGCTTCGCAAATCCAGACCTACATCCGGGACGTGCTGCGCCTCGAAGCTGTGGCCTGCAAGGACTGGCTGACGAACAAGGTGGACCGCTGTGTCGGCGGCCTCGTGGCCAAACAGCAGTGCGCCGGGCCGCTCCAACTCCCGCTCAACAACTGCGGTGTGATGGCTCTTGATTTTGACGGCAAAAGCGGCATCGCCACCTCCATCGGCCACAGTCCGGTCAGCGGCTTGATTGACCCCGTGGCAGGCAGCCGCAACTCCGTCGCCGAGGCGTTGACCAACATCGTTTGGGCACCGCTGGAGAAGGGCCTGCGCTCCGTCTCCCTCTCCGCCAACTGGATGTGGCCCTGCAAAAACGAGGGCGAGGATGCCCGTCTGTACGAAGCCGTTGAGGCGATGTCGGACTTCGCTATTGCGCTCGGCATCAACATCCCGACGGGCAAGGATTCGCTTTCGATGAAACAGAAATATCCCGACGGCGAGGTGCTTTCGCCGGGCACGGTCATCGTATCTGCCGGGGCGCACTGCGACAACCGATATGGGATAGTGGAGCCTGTTTTGCAGAAAAATGGCGGGGCGATTTACTACCTGAATCTGTCGGGTGACAGCTACCAGTTAGGCGGTTCCAGCTTTGTCCAAACCCGCAACCGAATCGGTGAAAAAGCGCCAACCGTGAACGATGCAGCCTATTTCGCAAAGGCTTTTGATGCCTTGCAACATTTGATAAAAAATGGCCACGTGCTGGCTGGCCACGACGTTTCTGCTGGCGGGCTTTTGACTTGTTTGTTGGAAATGTGCTTCGCAGATGTTGAACTCGGAGCGGAGATTGATTTAACCCAAATTGGCGAAGCTGACGCTGTTAAATTGCTTTTTGCGGAAAACGCTGGCGTCCTTTTTCAAGCCAAAAATGACTCCGTAGAAACGCTACTGAACGAGGCTGGGATTTCATTTTTCAAAATCGGAAACCCAATCTCCACACCTGTTTTGACAGTGAAAAATGGCAACGAAACACATTCGTTCGACGTCACCGAACTGCGGGACGTTTGGTACGAAACATCCTACCTCCTCGACCGTCACCAAACAGCGGGCGACTTGGCGAAGGCTCGTTTCGACAACTACAAAAAGCAGCCGCTGCACTATGTTTTCCCGAAAAATTTCACCGGAAAACGCCCCGTGCGGGAAGAAGGAAAGCCCCGCATCAAGGCCGCCATCATCCGGGAAAAAGGCAGCAACTCCGAGCGGGAAATGGCCCACGCCATGTACCTCGCTGGCTTCGACGTGAAGGACGTCCACATGACCGACCTTATCAGCGGGCGGGAGACGCTGGAGGATGTGCGCTTCATCGGTGCGGTGGGCGGCTTCTCCAACTCCGACGTACTCGGTTCGGCGAAGGGCTGGGCAGGCGCATTTTTATACAACGAAAAAGCCAAGCGGGCGCTCGACAATTTCTTCAAGCGGGACGATGTGCTGTCCGTCGGCATCTGCAACGGCTGCCAATTGTTCGTGGAGCTGAACCTCATCAACCCTGAACACGCCACGCCGCCGAAGATGCTCCACAACGATTCGCAGAAGCACGAGAGCGTGTTCACTTCGGTGGTAATTCCTGAAAACAACTCGGTGATGCTGCACTCGCTGGCGGGCTGCCGCCTCGGCATCTGGGTGAGCCACGGCGAGGGCAAGTTCCACCTGCCGCTGCCGGAGAGCGAGTACAACATCGTCGGCAAGTTCGGCTATGATGCCTACCCTGCCAACCCAAACGGCAGCGACTACAACGCCGCCATGATTTGTAGTGCCGATGGCCGCCATTTGGCCACCATGCCGCACTTCGAGCGCTCGATGTTCAGGTGGAACTGGGCGAACTACCCAGCAGATAGGCAGGGTGATGATATTTCACCGTGGGTGGAGGCGTTTTTGAATGCGAGGAGGTGGTTGGAGAGGAAATACAAAGCCCTGATATTTTTAAACTGCCTGGGCTGTTGGTTTTTCTAGAGAACCAACAGCATTGATATTTTTTAAAAAAAACAACTGATACCTCAGGTTTATTCCTTTACCAGCTTACCTGTGCGCAGCATGTTGTTGAGCAGGTTTTTGATTTCATAAAAATAGACACCGCCCCCGAGGTACTGGGTATCCAGCGAAAGGGAGTCACTGAAAGTGTGCCGCACGACAAGCCTGCCAGATGTGTCGTAAAGAAAAAAGTCCGCAGACTGCCCACCAGAAATGGTGATTTTAAGCTCATCGCTGAAAGGGTTTGGGAAAACGGAGGTTTTGGGCAGGGGCGACACTTCGCCTGTGCTGGTCGCTGGACAAAGTTCGCAGTTGCGCTGGTAGGTAACATTGGTGTCAACGGCAATTATGGAATCGAGCATTTCGCCAGCTTGGCAGTCGTTTTTCAACTGAAATTTCAACCATGGAATTAGGTAGCGCTGGATGACCTGATGCTGAGCTTCCCGACTGATGGCGGGCGCAGGCGTGCAGGTAGATTCGCCGATGTTGCACAACAAGTTGGTGTTGGCCATCTGACAGTGGCTGCCGCCGATGATGTTGACATAGGTTTTGCAAGCGCTTGCCAGTGTTTCGTACATCGGGAGTTGATGGATGGCTGGTGGTGTCACGCAATCGTTTTCACCAGCAAAAACCAAGGCCGGTCTCGTGATGTTTGTTGCAGCCTGTATGGCCGACACGGACGTTTCTGCTGGTGCCAGTGTGGCCAGTACCGTGATGGACGTGTCCGACTGCGCAGCCAGGAAGGAAGCACCGCCACCCATGCTGTGCCCCATCACACAACTGGTGTTGGCAGTTCGGTTGAAAAACAGGGAGCCTGCATCCTGCCCCAGCCCACGCACCTTGGCGATGGCAAAGGCAAGGTCGAGCCCAAAATCTTGGTGCGAGGGCGAGAAGCCCGTTTCGGTTTTCGGGAAAACAAGAATGAAGCCCTCCGGCACCACTACCTCCCAGATGTTCTGGTAAGCCTCCCAGGTCATGACGAACCCGTGTCCGAAGCTGATGACGGGGAACGCACCGCCTTGAGTAGTAAGTGGCACGTTGTCACCTGCCGAATTGGCTGGGTAGTAAATTTCGCAAGGAATGCTGCGGTTGCTCCGGGCGGGGTCGGTGAAAGTGAGGGTGGTATGGCCAATTTCGAAAGGCTGCGCAAAAAGGTTGTCCGTTAGCAAGAGCAGGCTAGTGAAAACAATCAATAGCATCAGTTTTGGCAAGTGTTCGGAGTTGATTTTCATCGTCCTGTATCAATTTATTTTTTGCTGAAATTTGGTTTCGAGACAACAAGCCCGAAAGGTCAAAAAAATAATGGAGTTGGCGGCCAAATTTCGAGAGGTCAGTAGTCTTTCGGATGGTTACATGCCTTTGGAGTCAAGTACACCATGTCAACGAATTTGACAACTTAATTTCTTTCCTATCTTTGTACCGCAAAACAGCATCATGTGATGTTACCATCTTCCATTATCATCAGCATTATCATTCCCACGTTGCCCGGCAACT
>CAYTZS010000168.1:0-11691 GCA_964442355.1 uncultured Saprospiraceae bacterium
CATATTTGGTTTAGTGTAAACAGAAAATTATTCCGTTTATTTTGACTTAATGGAATATTGAATCGTTTTAAATACTAATCAAGCTCCCTGACTCCACTTTTCCACTTCCTTGTTGAAATAATTTTTCTGGAAAAAATCTTAATTTATTCTTTTTGGTATGAATCTTTCTATACCTTTGCATAGAGAAAGAAAGATTTTATTTAGCCCTCAGACGCCACACAATTCAATTTTATTCGCTAATTCTATCCTGTTTAGCGAATCCTTCGAGGCGTATGCCTCATCTGCATTAGAGTTTCTTCCCATGGCATGTTGCATGCCGATTATTTCATTTTATTTTTCTGTAACCGACTAAACACACAGCAAGATGAAGCCGACTTTGCTCATCACTGTGCTCTTGGCAATTATTTGTCAAGCACAGGCACAAATTATATATGTCCGTCAGGGTGCCATGGGGAATGGAACTTCTTGGTCAGATGCTACTGGCGATCTCGCCGCAGCACTGAACAATGCTACTGTTGGCATCCAAGTATGGGTTGCGAATGGTACCTACAAGCCAACTGCTACCAGCGACCGCAATGTGTCTTTCCTAGTAAAAGATGGTGTACGTCTGTATGGCAACTTCAACGGTACAGAAACTTCGATTGAGCAACGCACAACTGCAACAACTGCAACTATACTCAGCGGAGAAATTGGTCAGCCAGGACAAAATGATAACGTTTACAATGTTGTTTATCTGAAAAACGCAGGTCAGAATACCGTTATAGATGGATTTTTGGTAACAGGCGGCAACGCAAATGGACAAGCAATTGAAAGCCTCAAGACCCGCTGTGGTGGTGGCATGTTCATTGATGGTGAGAACGGTAGCAGCAAGCCTACTATCAGTAACTGCGAATTTCGCAACAACCTTGGTCGTGACGGTGCTGCCGTTTACAACAATGGTCGCAAAGGTGAGTCAAGCCCAATCTTTGTTAACTGTATTTTCAGAGGTAATGAAGCCGGCCTCGACGGCGGTGCGATGTACAACGACGGAAGGCTCAAAGGAAAAAGCAGCCCTTCGCTCACCAACTGTACTTTTGAAAGGAACATGGGCACTTACGGCGGTGCAATCTGCAATGCAACTGAAGATGGCACTTGCAATTTGACGCTCGAAAATTGCACTTTCAACGAAAATGCAGCTTACCTCCGTGGTGGTGCAGTTTTCAGCTTGAACGGTGACGAAAAGTGCTACATGGAATTACTGAACTGTAAATTCACTGGTAATTTTCCTGATGACCAGAACATGATATTCACTACAACAGCTTCTCGGGATAATGCTTACAAAATTGGTGGTCAACCGTAAGTAGCTAAAACCGAATGGAATTAACTTGGGCATCTAAACAAACAGACAAAACCAACTATTCGTGATTCGCTAGCAATGTTAGTTCCACAAAATTTTTCCATAAACTGATAGAGGTGTTCAGGTTTAAACCTGAACACCTTTTTTATTTCGGTTCTACCCGCTATCTTTCCCGTCAAGTAAGGCTACAGATTGCCCGCAGAAATGACCAATCCAGTTGATATTCTTAAACAGTATTGGGGGTTCGACCAGTTTCGTGCCCTGCAAGAAGACATTATTCGGGCCGTTCTGGAAGGCAGCGATGCTTTAGCGCTTTTGCCAACAGGAGGCGGAAAGTCCATTTGCTTTCAGGTACCTGCGCTGTGCATGGAAGGGGTTTGCATCGTCGTTTCTCCGCTCATCGCATTGATGAAGGACCAAGTAGCCAACTTGAAAAAAAGAGGCATTGCGGCAGAAGCTATTTTTTCGGGCATGGCCTATCGAGAGATTGACCGAATACTTGACAATGCAGCTTACGGTGGCATCAAATTCCTTTACCTCTCTCCTGAACGTTTGACCACCGAACTAGTGCGTGAGCGAATCAAGAAAATGAACGTTTGCCTTCTAGCGGTGGATGAAGCGCATTGTATCTCCCAATGGGGGTACGATTTTCGGCCACCCTATTTGCAAATCGCTGAAATCAGAGAGTTGCTGCCCAAAACTCCCATTTTGGCACTAACGGCTACCGCAACGCCAGAAGTCGTGCTGGACATCCAAGAAAAGCTATTGTTCAAAAAGAAGAATGTATTCCAAAAGAGCTTTTCAAGGCCTAACCTCGCTTACGTCGTTTTGCCTGAAGAAAACAAAAATGCTAAGCTGCTGGATATTTTGAGGAAGGTAAAAGGTTCAGGAGTGGTGTATGCCCGCAACCGCAAACAAACCAAAGAAGTTGCTAAGTTTTTGCAAGAAAACAAGGTGTCTTCAGATTTTTACCACGCAGGTCTGTCGCCCGACGAGCGCTCAAAAAAACAAGAAGCATGGATTGCTGGCAAAACGGCCATCATGGCCTGTACCAATGCTTTCGGTATGGGCATTGACAAGCCAGATGTGCGAACGGTCGTCCACCTTGACTTGCCGGAAAGCCTCGAAGCCTATTTTCAGGAAGCTGGTCGAGCTGGTCGTGATGGTAAAAAGGCTTATGCCGTATTGCTATACTCGGCGGAGGACAAACGGAGTTTGGAGCGGAATCTACAAGTTGCGTTTCCACCTGTGCAGGACATTCGACAAGTTTACAGGGCTTTGGGCAGCTATTTTCAGTTGGCTGTAGGTGGTGGCGAGTTTCAGAGTTTTGATTTCGACATCGCCGATTTTTGCAAAAATTTTAAGCTGGATGTGGTCAAAACTTATGCTTGCATCAAGATTTTGGAACAAGAAGGCTGGATTTCGCTAACCGAATCAGTGTGGATGCCTTCGAGCTTTATGGTACTCGTGACGAGGGAGCAATTGTATGATTTTCAATTGAAAAACCCGCAGCTGGACCCTGTCATTAAGTCCCTACTACGACTGACAGAGGGGGCGTTTCAGCATTTTGTGCCCATCAACGAGGCAGCTGTCAGCCGTTTGTTGAAAACCACACCAGAGAAGGTGCTACCTGCCATCTTACAACTCCACCGTGAGGGCGTCATTGACTACCGCCCGTTGAAGGACAAGCCACAACTCACATTTGTCAAGGAACGTGTAGATGCCAGCAATCTTACCATTGACATTGAAGCTTACAATATTCGGAAGGAGCGACAGCAGAAACGAATGGAAAAAGCCATTGCTTATGCGACCACTCCACGTTGCCGAAGCCAGCAGTTGTTGGCCTATTTTGGGGAGGAAAGTCCAACTTGTGGCGTTTGTGATGTGTGCTTGGGACGTACAAAATCGGATATTTCGACCGATGATTTTGAACGTTACAAATTGAAAATCAAACAGTTGATAGTTGCGGAGAAAATCACAGAGCGACAATTGCTGGAGTCGTTTCCAGCCAATCGCCAGCAACCCGTTATTCAAGCACTTGGCTATCTGTTGGACGAAGGAATCGTGACTGTTGAGACTGGTATCTTGACTTGGAAAGACAAACCATGAAACGAATAATCTGCACAGTTAGCAACGACCTCACATACGACCAGCGGATGATTCGCATCTGTGGAACACTAGCCGAGGCAGGCTACGAAGTGACGCTTGTTGGGCGTGAACTGCCGGCATCAAGGCCGTTGCAATCGCAATCCTTTGCACAAAAACGACTCAAGTTGCTCTTCAACAAGGGTAAATTTTTTTACCTATCTTTAAACAGCAGATTATTTTTCCTGCTACTTTTCTCGAAGTTTGACATCGTGTATGCTGTTGACTTGGACACTCTGCTGGCAGGTAGGTTTGTGTCAGCTTTGCGAAGAAAAACCTGCGTTTTTGATGCCCACGAATATTTCACGGAAGTGCCTGAGCTAGCGACAAGGCCAGTTTCAAAAAGCGTTTGGGAAGTGGCAGCAAGGCTAGCCATTCCTGGCTTAAAACATGCCATTACCGTGTGTGGCAGCTTGGCTGATGTATTTGAGAAGCGGTACGGCGTCCATTTCGAGGTGATTCGGAATGTGCCAAAGACATTCCCACCAATGTCTAATAGCGCAAAAACGGAATCGCCATTCGTGCTTATTTATCAAGGTGTACTAAATGACGGGCGAGGTTTGGAAGAATGCATAATCGCCATGAAGCAACTGCCCAATACGAAACTTTGGATATGCGGTGAGGGGGATTTGTCGGAGGAACTCAGGCAATTGGCACAGGAGAACGGCCTTTCGAGCCAAGTGAAGTTTTGGGGCAAACTACCACCTGACGAATTGGCAAAGCTCACTGCACAGGCACATATTGGGCTTAACTTGCTGAAAAACAAGGGGTTGAACTACTATTTTTCACTTGCCAACAAGGCCTTTGACTATATCCAAGCAGGCTTGCCGTCATTGGGAATGAAGTTTCCAGAATACCAGCTGCTGAACGAAAAACACGACGTTTTTCAATTGATTGACGAATTGGAGCCCGGCGCTATCGTGGTGGCAGTCAACCATTTGCGAAGCGACAAGTGCCGCTACGAGCAGTTGGTAGACAACTGCAAAACGGCAGCAAAACAGCTTAATTGGGAGCTTGAATCAGAGAAATTACTCGACTTTTTTGCCAGATTTTGAAGCGAAAACGTTGCTTCAAAGTTCCTTCAAAGAATCCTGTGCGGAGCTGTCGCTTGCCTCCAAATTGGCAGGCAGCACTGCTTTTTTCAGTTCAATTTTAAACGGAAAGTTGTTGATGACCATGCTCAGCCCTAGTAAATCCTGGGAAAGTGTGTCAACGCTGTAAACAATTGGAGGTTCGCCCTGCTGCTTGATTTCATTGTTGGCAAAACTATATTCGTAGGTTTGCTCCATGGTGGTTGGCGTTAAGTTGGTTTTCATGAAACCATCGGCTCCAAACTCGTAGTATGTGCCAGTCAGTGTCTCGGTTTCTTTGCCGTTGCGATAGCCTTTCGACAACTCCCAACGCCCGATCAAGCCATCTTGCTCGAAGGTAGCTTTGCCGTTGGGTTTGTCTTGCTGACAGGAAATCAAAATGCAACATCCTAGCAACAGCGGAAGGGGAATTTTCAATGACATGTTTCTGAGAGTTGAAATCCGACAGTTCCGAATTGATTGCGGTTCTGACGGCAGATTTTTTGAATATTTTTTCAATACTAACACTTCGAAACAACTGTTTCGGCGTCGCAAAATTAACCAAATCCCAACATTATGCAATTTGTCACTTTTCGTAGCCCAATCATTGGTTGCTACAGCCCAACCAAAACACTGATAGTTGCTGTCTTCACCTATGAATAATATTCAAGTTGAAAACTAGCCTTTGCACGTGCAATCCATTTTTTGACAACCAAAGAATGTTGTTTTGAATGTTTCAAAAATCTTATCATCAAACAAAATCTAGGATTATGAAAGCGAATAAATTAGCACTTATTGTGTTGCTGGCATTTGTTGGTCTTTTTACGCAGGGATGCCTCAAAGACTCCTGTGAGCGGGTGCTTACCTACACCCGTTTCGACCCAGTTTACAAGACTTATGACGAAATCAGGGCTGGTACGGCAGTGTTGGAAGCACCCCGAGCGCTTGAGAACACTGGTGCTCTGTATTACTACAACAACAAAATTTACATCGGTGAACGCTCGGAGGGTATCCATGTTATTGATAACTCAAATCCAACCAACCCCGTGGCAATCAACTTCATCGCCATCCCCGGCAATGAGAATTTCGCCATCAAGAACGGCATACTCTACGCCAACAGCTATATTGACCTCTTGGCCATAGACCTCGAATCCAACCAAGTAGTTGGGCGTACCGAAAACGTATTCCCACCACTCTGGGAAGACTTGGCAAACAATCAAGTTGCCGTATCGTACATGGAAACAAAGGTGACCGAGGAGGTGAGCTGTGATAATTATGGCAATTTTTATCAGAGAAGCAACGGCGAGTTCATTGATTTTGCTGGCGGATTTGATAACTTCTCAGGTGATGTTTCTGTACTGGCCGAAAACAGTGGCAACAGCTCTGCTGACGGCACTGGCATCGGTGGCAGTATGGCCCGCTTCACCATCGTTGGCGATTACCTCTATGCCATTGACCAAACGAGCATGGACGTTTTCAGCCTGACCAACCCACTTCAGCCAGCTTCGTTAAGCACGGTGGAAATAGGGTGGGGCATTGAGACAATTTTCCCCTACCAAGACAAGCTCTTCATTGGGTCCAATGCTGGCATGTTTATCTACGACAACAGCAACCCGGCAGCGCCAAGTTTCCTCTCCAATTTTGAACATGCAAGGGCCTGCGACCCCGTTTTCGTGAAGGACAACTACGCATACGTGACACTACGGAGCGGCAACGAGTGCGATGGCTTTACCAACCAGCTCGATTTGATTGACATTACCAATATCACTGCGCCCAGTCTGGTGAGGACTTTCCCGATGGACAACCCGCACGGCCTTTCCATTTCGGGCAACAACTTGTTCCTCTGTGAAGGAAGTTTTGGCTTGAAATCTTTCGACATTACCCTACCAGCAGAATTGGGCAACCACTTGCTCGACCATGAGAAAAACCTCCATGCTTTTGATGCCATTTCGTTGGGTGGTCAAAACAATTTGCTGATGGTGATTGGCGAAGGAGGACTTTTCCAGTACAACTACGACGACCCGGCAGACCTCAAGTTTTTGAGCAAAATCACTATTGGTGAATAACCTGACCTGATGCGATACGATTGCATCATGCAATCGTATCGCTCTCCACTTCAATCGTCATGAAAAAACTGATAGTTGTCCTACTTCTCCTGTGTTTCAACTCGTTGTTTGGCCAGCAAACCATCTTGCTCAACGATGGGAGTAGCTTGAATGGGGCAATCGTCAGCATGGATTCTGTACTCGCCCAAACGGTAATTCGGCTTCAAGATGGCACCGAAATCTCATTGCCATCGAATCTGGTCGTGTCTGCAATTCAAAGCCGAAAAACCTATTTCGTATTTGAAAACGGTTCGAAATTCTTGCAAAAAGGTTGGTACACCCAGTTTGCTTTCCAAATGCTAACGGCCAAAACTGAAAGCGATTTTTTGCGCTCGAAACGTTGGGATGTTGGTGCACACGTGAGCACTGGATACCAGTTCGGCCAGTTCATTGCACTTGGAGCTGGAGCCGGGATCGATGGGATGGACGTTTTGTTGCTTCAAATTTTCTTTGAAACATTATGGTCGCTGACCAACACCAAAGATTTTGACATGAAAAACAGGGGCGGATTGGGGTATCGGATTCCACTCACATACGCACTTCAGCTTGGGTACAATTTTCCAGTAGAGTATTTTTTTTCTGATGATGAAGTCCTTAAAACCACTGGGGGGATACTGGTTTATCCCAGTCTTGGCCTAACCTTTCCCACCCGAAGTGGTGCCAGTTTGCAATTCGATGTTGGCTATAAAATCCAACGAATAGACAGGGAGTATTTTAATTGGTGGGGTGTCAGCACGAATGAAGCAGTGACCATGCGGAGCTTTGCCATGCGTGCAGGAGTCGTTTTTTAGAGCAAGTTTTGCCAAACAAATCACTGACAACCAAGTCAGTTACGTGAAAAAAATTCTATCCTTGCCTTCCTAAACTTAGAAGGCATGTCCGTCAAATCATTTCCATTTTTTCTTGTTGTTTGTTGTGCAATTTTTGTCCTCTCCGCTTGCGGCCCTGAACCGAAGGTGTTGGTTTTCTCCAAAACAGCGGGCTACCGACATGCCAACATCGAGGCTGGTGTAGCGGCTATCCAACAGCTCGGCAAAGCAGAGGGCTTCGTTGTCGAGGCAACCGAAGACAGCACTATTTTCACGGAAGAAAACCTGAAAAACTACGCTGCCGTAGTGTTTCTCAATACCTCTGGTGATGTGCTGAACAATTGGCAACAAGCTGATTTTCAGCGTTTTATTGAAGCGGGTGGTGGTTTTGTTGGTGTTCACGGCGCTGCGGCCACTGGGTATAGTTGGAAATGGTACGGTAAGCTGGTCGGTGCTTTTTTTGACGAACACCCCGACGTGCAAGAAGCAACGGTGACGGTCGCCGACAACTCGCACCCTGCTACCAAGCACCTGCCAGCTGCTTGGCCCAGCACCGATGAATGGTACAATTTCAAGCCCGTACCTCCCAACGACAAGGTTTATATCACGGGCGCAGAAGGCAACTTTACCCAAAGCAGCACCGATAGCTCGGAGGCTGCCATCAATGTGCCGAAGCAGGTGCGTTGGACTTACGACAGCAAGCAACCATTCTTGACGGAAAATTTGAAAGTGCTGCTCACCCTCGATGAGGCCAGCTACAAGGGCGGCAAGCATGGCGCTTCGCATCCCATCGCATGGGCACAGGAGTACGAAGGAGGGCGCTCTTTTTACACGGGCCTTGGCCACACCGAGGAACGCTTTTCAGATGAAAACTACTTGAAGCACTTGCTCGGTGGCATCGAATGGGCCATCGGCAAGGGTCGGTTGGACTACTCAAAAGCCAAGACGCAACGCATACCACCACCTGACCGCTTTGTGCGCACGGTTTTGGCGGAGAACTTGGACGAACCCACCGAACTTGCTGTATTTCCAGATGGCAGCGGCAAGGTGCTTTTTGTGGAACGGAAAGGTGCCATCAAAGTCTATTACCCCGAATGGGACACCGTGGAAACCATCGTCCATTTGCCAGTTTACAAAGAATTCGAGGAGGGGGTGATGGGCGTTGCTTTTGACCCCAATTACCTGAAAAACAACTGGATATACGTCTTTTACTCCCTGATGGAAGGTGGCCGACGCAACCGCCTCAGTCGCTTTGATTTCACCGGCGACGTCATTCACCACAGCACGGAGAAGGTACTGCTGGAAGTGCCGGAGCAAGTCGGATGCTGCCACACGGGCGGCTCCATTGACTTCGACTCAAAAGGCAACCTGTTCCTCAGCACTGGCGACAACACCAATCCCTTCGAATCGGACGGATTCTCGCCCTCGGATGGCAGGCCGGGTCGTGAACTCTACGATGCCCGCCGTTCTTCTTCCAACACCAACGATTTGCGTGGCAAAATCCTGCGCATCACGCCGCAGCCAGACGGCACTTACACCATTCCAGAAGGCAATTTATTTCCCGAAGGCACCCCAAAAACTCGCCCCGAAATCTACGTGATGGGCTGCCGGAATCCCTACCGCATCGCAGTGGACAAAAAAACGGACTGCCTGTACTGGGGCGACGTCGGGCCGGATGCTGGCAAAAACGGTGTTGACCGTGGCTCGAAGGGCTACGATTTTTGGGGACGAGCTTGTGAAGCAGGGTACTACGGTTGGCCGTTGTTCCGGGGCAACCACATCTACTTCGACTACAATTTTGCTACGAAAAAAAGCGGGCCGCTCTTCGACCCCGACAAGCCCATCAACGATTCGCCCTTCAATACGGGGCTTCGGGAATTGCCGCCCTTGCAATCGCCGCTCATTTGGTACAGTTACGATGAGAGCTTGGAGTTTCCGTGGGTAAAAACTGGAGGCAAAAACCCAATGGCTGGGCCGATTTTTAGTCGGCAGTCGGCAGTTGACAGTTGGCAGTCAGTGTACGGAGATGGTGAAAAGCCGAATGTTTTCCCCGAGTATTTTGATGGGAAATTTTTCATTTACGAGTGGATGCGCAACTGGATTTACGTGGTGACGATGGATGAAAATGGCAATTTTGTACAAGCTGACCCCTTCCTTCCAAATGAACAATTTAGCCGACCGATGGACATGGCCTTTGGGCCAGATGGGGCACTTTACGTGCTGGAATATGGCATCCAGTGGTTTGCCCAGAACCCTGACGCTCGCTTGAACAAAATCGAATACGCCCCCGGAAATCGGCGGCCAATTGCAAAAATCGAGGAATCGCAAACGGTGGGTGCCGCTCCGCTGACGGTTAAACTGAGTGGCTCGTCTTCAATGGATTATGACGGCGATATGCTCACCTACGACTGGACGGTGACGGGCAACAAGCAGCATTTTTCGGGCGCTGGTTTTGACTTTGTCTTCACCGCACCGGGTGAGTACGAGGTAAAACTGAAAGTGACCGACCCCAGTGGCCTAAGTTCGAGGGCAAGCACAAAAATCATCGTCGGGAACTCGAAGCCAACGGTGGCTTGGAAACTGGAGGGCAACCAGACTTTTTACTGGGACGATGCAGCCGTGCCTTATTGCCTCGACGTGAGTGACCCAGAAGATGGCAGCTTGTCCGATGGCAAATTGGACAGACGTCGGGTGAAAATCTCGATTGACTACCTAGCTGAGGGGCAAGACGTGGCGGCCATCATCATGGGCCACCAAACCAAAGAATCGGCCACGATGGGCAGTTTGCAGTTTGCCACGGGCTTCAAGCTCATCGAGCAAAACGACTGTAAAACCTGCCATGCCGTTGATTCCAAGGTGAATGGACCCAGCTATATTGACATCGCCAACCGTTACTACGGCAGTGAGTTTGCAGTACAAAATCTCAGCGAAAAGGTCATCAAAGGTGGCGCAGGCAATTGGGGCGAAACGGCGATGAGTGCCCACCCAAACCTCTCAAAATCGCAGGCAGAAGACATCGTGAAATACATTCTCTCGCTCGCCGGTGAGGTACAGGCCACTGCTTCGCTGCCTTTCATCGGTACGTACCAAACCAATGCGCATATCGGCAAAGGCGAGAAAGGGGCCTATGTTTTTCAGGCGAGCTACCGTGACCTCGGTGGGGCCAATGGCAGCAACTCACTGGCCGACAAGCAGACCTTGGTGTTGCGCTACCCGAAGTTCGAGGCGGAATCCTACAGCCGAGCAGCCAAAGGCGTTCGACGTGAACGCATCGGACAGACCGATACGATGGCCGTCACGGATCTTATGCACGGGCGCTGGATTGCTTTTGACAAAATTGACCTGACTGGTGTGGCTAGCGTCAGCCTTGGGTTCATCAAAACCGGAAAGCTGTTGCCCGGTACGGAGGTAGAAGTCCGCTCCGGCAGCGAAAGCGGGAAGTTGTTGGGGAAAGCTGCCCTCTCCAACAATGAAGTGAAGGTTAACCTGCAAGCATCCAAAGGCGTCCAAAACCTGGTCTTCGTGTTCAAAAACGAAAAGGCGAGAGGGCAGGGGATTGGCAGATTGGATTGGGTAGGGTTTGGGCGGTGAATCACACACATTGGGTGATTGTTCCTCGTTCAAGTTGTGTTAAACTCAAACTTGGAGTTTTTATACAGTTGTTCCAAGTCTTCTACTCACCAAGCAACAACAACGACAATATTGCCAGATGAATCAATTAAACCCGAAAGAATTTTGCCAAAAAAAGAACGGCCTTTGATTTTGTGCAAAAATGTTGGCCATTTTGCAATTAAAATGTGTATTGCCGTAAAAATACGCCCAAAAAGTCGGTAAAAAACCGTTAGTAGCAATTATAGTTTGTGAAACACCATTCAGAAACTGTGGGATGTGTCTAGAACCTGTGAAACACCGCTTGGAAAGTGTGAGAGATGCCTCTGCTCTGTGCGGCATGTGTCAGAAAGTGTGGCACATGCCGCAAGTTTGTGAACTACCGATCACACTTTCTGAATGGTGCTTTTTTTTTGTAAAACGGCATTTAGGGGATTTTTCCGGTATTTTACGCAAATTGCGGTAACTGAGGGCCGTCGGAACCAAGCTTTTGACAGTTCATTGAACACCTAATATTAGCCACAGTATTTGGCAGCGATATGCATGCATTTACGCTTGCCCCATCGGGGCAGCATCTTTGTAGCGCTTGAAATTTACCTTTACGCCGCCGTTCCATC
>CAYTZS010000169.1:0-11651 GCA_964442355.1 uncultured Saprospiraceae bacterium
GAACTTCCTATTGTTAAAATCTAAAACTGACAGCTATGGGCGGAACGCCCCAAAAGACCCTCTCCCTCGACGAGCCGCCGAAGGCCTGCGCTGGCTCACCAAAGGCGAAAAGCTGGGCAAAAAAGGAGGAGCAACGACAAATAATTCTTGATTTGCACAAAACCTATTGGTGTCGAATATAGCACCCGTTTCTAAACAATGGCTTTAAGCCATAAGGAGGCCTACTTTTCAGCAAGGCATATCCTTTGAAAAAAATTACTACAATGAAATCATTCATCATTGCTGCTGCTATTTTATTGATAAGTGTTTACCAAGTCGCTGCACAAACAACTGCATCACTTAACGCAAAGCATTTTAACCTCACAAATGGAGTGGCATTGGAAGGTTACGACCCGACCAGCTATTTCACTGGCAATAAGCCCATGCGTGGCAATGCCTCCATTAAATCTATATCAGATGGTATCACCTATTATTTTACCACCACTTCCAATAGGGACCTATTTGACAAAAATCCCAACAAATACAAGCCTGAATACGGTGGCTGGTGCGCTTATGCGATGGGGGACAAAGGCGAAAAAGTGACGGTCAACCCCGAAACCTTTAAATTGATAAACGGCAAATTGTACCTATTTTACAATGCCTTTTTCAACAATACCCTGTCCAGCTGGAATAAGGCAGAAGCTACTTTAAAAAGTAAGGCGGATAAAAACTGGAATTCCATTTTTAAATAAACTGCCGTAATAGTCAACAAAAATCAACCTATAAATCATCAACTTTAAATCATTCTGCCATGAAAATCAACACTTTGAAATGGGCGCTAAGGATAATCGCTGCCATCATCCTCTTGCAAACCCTGTTTTTCAAATTCACCGGAGCGCCTGAGTCCGTGTACATTTTTACCACCCTGGGCATAGAACCGTGGGGCCGATTGGGCAGCGGCATTGCCGAGCTGGTGGCAAGCATATTGCTGCTCATTCCTCGCACCACTTGGTTGGGCGCTGCACTGGCCTTGGGCACCATGATGGGCGCTATCGGCTCGCACCTGTTTGTGCTTGGCATTGAAGTACAGGACGACGGCGGTCAACTGTTTATGCTCGCCGTGCTAGTAACTATTTGCGCCGCAGCCCTGCTGTGGTTAGACCGGGAAAGTGTGCTGGCTTTTTGGAAGACCAAGAAAATATGAGTATTACGTTGGGAAGCTGGGTGCTATGCATGATTTTTTCATAACGGTTTATTAACAGCTCCACACCCAACGTCGGCTTTCGTTGCTCCGTCTAGTTGAATATACACCGTAGTAAGCGGTCGCAAAGCTTGATTTCGGCCGCTTCTGCTTAAAAACAACTATCATGAAAGCAACCTTGTTGACCGTTTTTGCCCTGTTCGCCTGTTTGTCTTTATTTTCATGCAAAAAAGACGATACCGCTCCTGATACCATCACCATCGATTTTGGTGAAACCGTAAATGTTGATGGGAATATGAAACTGACGTTTGACAAGATTGAAGAAGACAGCCGGTGCCCTTGCAACGTCGAATGCATTACTGCTGGCAGGGCGGTGGTGCGCCTTATTGGTAGCATACCGGGTTCTAGCTATGACTGTCCGTTTGAAATCAACAGCACCAAGGTTTATAAAGGATACGAAACCAAACTACTGGAAGTACTCCCCCTACCCTGCGACATTGACCTGCCAATACCTCACGAAGACTACAAGGTGAAAGTGTCTGTGAAGAAAATCGAGTAGTTGGCAATTGGCATTGCCAACCTTATTTTTCAAAGCCTGAATATTTTGAATAAATCGCCCGATACCCAAAAAGCCTACCAATAGGCCCAACGATATTCATCAACAGCTTTTGAATACCTACTGGAATATTGGCAAGAAAACTCTTGCTATCTAAATACTTCAGCGTCACCAACTCCTGCACCAGCCCTGCTTTACCATTTGGCATTTTACCGTCAATGGTCAACCCGATGATGTTCTCCAGCAAATACTCAAAATCCAGGGCTGGTGTAACGGATTGCAGAAAGGTTACAGGTTCGTCTCCGTTATTGAAATGATTGTGCGGCACGTTCTTGGGCAGCGTAATTTTTTCGCCAGCAGATAGCACATGAGTCTTGCCATCCAGCCAAATCGTGAGTTTGCCAGCCAGTACCTCAAAGCTTTCTTCCTGCAATGCATGAAAATGATTTGGAACCAACTCCCCTTTGGTTTTGAGGGTGAGTTTCAAGGTCATTCGTTTCCCATTAGTGTCTTTGGCAGTTTCCAAAAACTCATACAAGTCACCCGTATTCGGGTTTTGCAGTATTTGACCAGTGGTTGGCATGGTTGATATGTTTATAAATTGGTTGAAGTTGAATAAATGCACCATCTGACTTTACAAGCGTTTTTCGCTAGTTGACAATGGCGCATTTGCATTTGAACTCACCGACTATTAATTCTATCCCGGATACTACCATCCTCACGGTGGATGATGACGTCTGCGTCATACCTACTGGCAATGTCCTTGGCCCGCTCGATGGCATCTGCTTGGTAGTCATAAACGGCGGTGTAACGCTCGTTGCCCTCACCCTTCACTGCCCAACCCTCTGGGTGCGGCACCACATGCTGGTTGTTGGTGGGTGGACTTGTCCGCACCCCGTTGATGCGCAGGATGATTTTCAGAATCTTCTTTAAAAGGTCGGCCCAGAAGTTGGATGTGTTGATGTCTGCCATGAAATTGAATGGTTTTGTGTTTTGGAATTTAAAGGGATGTCGCAAGTTGCGGTACGCTAAATTTGTTCGAACTGGTGACTCAAAATCACAATCACGCATAACCGGCTTCTGCATAAACAATCCTCTTACCCGCAGCCAAAGACGCCTCAATCAACTCCACAATTATCTCTGAATCTTTCGGAACCGTTCCAATCCAACTATCCTCAACAAGCTCAATAAATTTTGTATTAGACAAGTACCGTAAGGCATTATTGTAGTTTATTACTTTTCCACCTCTTCTTCCTCTACTATGTTCATCCTCCAAAATCTGTCCAATGTAATCTATTGGCAGGTACATACCCGGTATCATTGTGTTTTCATCCAAATCAACTTCTATCTTGCTTTGACAAAACTTGAAGTAAAATGGGTTTTCGTTCATTCTATAACTCTGTTTGCTATCAAAGCCGTGACTACCCAAACGTTCAAGGAACTTCTTCATTCTACCAAATTCTTCATCGAATTGCTTATCAGGCCTGTAAACCCATTCTTCAGATTCTTCTTGCATCCGCTTGTATTGAATCATGACTAATGCACTATAGTATGTGTTGAAATAAATAAAATCAACGCCCATCACTTTCTCTACTTCAGTTCGATTGACATCAAGCACTTCCAAAACTTTATCATCTTTTCTGAAAACTACTTTTCCAGTTACATGTGGCTTGATACTTTTCTCCCAACCTGGTAAGGTTTGGGTATCTTTTAAAATCAATTTGTCTTCCAGTAATCGAACCTTATCCAACTCCTCGAATAATCCTCTTGTCAATTTCATTGGAATCATTTCGCCACTGCCTTCAGCCCGAACCTTGGGCAAGCAATCATTATTAAAACCTTGGTTTTCCATCATTACATCCTGTAATTTCGATACGTCAAATTTTGAAAACTTCAAGGCCAATATGACAGTATCCCTAATGCTTCCAAAAATGCCAAGAATATCATTAAAGGTGTTGCGGTCATTAACAATTCGCTCCAACTCTTCCAGAGATGCGCTCTGGTCTTGTCTCAAGTGTTTTAAATTGGAATAAATTTTCTGCCACAAACTCCATTCAACCAACGTAGTTCTCCTTCCATATTCAAGGGCCAAGGCCTCATTGGAATTCATTACTTTTTCTAAATCCTCCCAAGGAACAGGTGGTTTCATTTCAATAAAATCGCTCATCTCCACTTTTACTTTAACGGTAGCGACTTTACTTTTCCTCCTTACAATACATGCATAGTTGATAATTCCCACCCCGAATCCTATAAGTGCAATACTATCTTTTTCTAAATCCCAATAGGAGGGCAATGTTTCAGTTACCCTTTGATAGCCACTAACTCCATGACCTAAAGCCACTTCCAACCCGTAGTCAAGATGTAGAACAATTGTTCCATATCGTCTTTCATTTGAATGTTTACCCATAATTCTAATATTTCTATGGATTCTCTTAAATCTTATGCGCTCAAGTGACGGCGTGACTTCGAGTCACCCCGTCACTAACCATTACAAATTCCCCCTCCCCATCTCCCCCACCGCCCAATCACAAGCCCTCGCCGTCAGCGCCATGTACGTCAGTGACGGGTTCTGGAACGCCGACGAAGCCATGCAGGCCCCGTCCGTCATAAACACATTGGGCGCTGCCCAAAGCTGGTTGTGGCCGTTGAGGGCACTGGTCTTGGGGTCACGGCCCATGCGGGCAGTACCCATCTCGTGTATGCCAAAGCCGATGGCCGTTTCGCCACGGTACTCCTGGATGTTCTTCGCACCAGCAGCTTCGAGCATTTCACGGCTGTCGGAGAGCATCTGCTTGGTCATTTCTCGTTCGTTGTCGCCAAAGTCGGCATCCATGACAAGCGTGGGCAGGCCCCATTTGTCCTTTTTGTCCCGGTCGAGGCTGATTTGGTTGCTCTCGTAGGGCAGGCATTCCCCGAAGGGAAACATCTGCACGGCCCATTTGCCGTTCTCGGGCCGGCTGATGGCGTCCTTGAACTCCGCACCAAAGCCAAACTCGACCTCCTTCATCGCAGCCACCTCGCCCCAACCCTGCCGATAGCCGCTGCCGTACATGCCGAAGCCCCGCAGGTAGTTCGGTTGCACGTCCTCCCGGATGTTGCGGTAGCGGGGAATAAGGAAGTGGTTTGGCTTGCGCCCGAAGTAGTATTGGTCTTCAAACCCATCGAACTCGCCCGATGCACCAACCTGGAAGTGGTGGTCCATCAGGTACTTGCCCACCACGCCGCTGTCGTTGCCAAAGCCGTCGGGGAAGCGGCTGCTCGTGCTGTTCAGCAGCAGCCAAGTGGAGTTCAGCGCAGCAGCACAAACGAAGATGATGCGGGCCTTGAACTCGTGCATCTCGCCCGTTTGGGCATCCAAGACCTTGACGCCACTGGCCTTGCCCTTTTTTTCATCGTACACCAATTCGGTAGCGATGCTGTGGTGGCGCATGGTCAGGTTGCCCGTCTTCATGGCATCGGGTATCGTGCTGGTCACGCTGGTGAAATAGCCGCCATAGGGGCAGCCCCGGTGGCAGAGGTTGCGGGACTGGCATCGGCCACGTTCCTTGTGGGTGTCATCGGTGAGGTGCGCTGGGCGGCTGGTGATGAGCCGACGACCGGGGTACTTTTCCTCTATTTTTTCCTTGAAATGCACCTCGATGCAGTTCAGCTCAAATGGCGGCAGGAAGTGCGGGCTGTCCGGCACCTCAGCGATGCCAGCAGCTTGTCCGCTGATACCAGCGTATTTTTCCACGTAGCTGTACCACGGTTCGATGTCCTTGTAGCGAATGGGCCAGTCGCAGCCGTGGCCATCCCTAGCATTCTCCTCGAAGTCCCGCTCACTGAACCGCCAGCACTGCCTCGCCCACAGCAGCGATTTGCCACCGGTCTGGTATCCCCTTATCCACCAGAAAGGGCGCTTCTGGGTGTAGCTGTGCTCGGTGTCCTTTACATAGAAATGCTTGGTCATCTCGCTGAAGGCGTAGTTCTTCGACTGGATGGGGTACTCAGCACGGGTTGCTTCGGTGACCCGGTCCCGGTACTCGTCCTTCCACGGCGGTAGCATGGCCGTCGGGTAGTCCTTCACATGTTCCACAGGACGGCCCCGTTCGAGGCAGAGGACTTTGAGGCCCTTTTGGGTGAGTTCTTTGCAGGCCCAGCCGCCTGAGATGCCGGAGCCGATGACGATGGCGTCGTATTCCATATTTTGAGTTATTGAGTTTTGAGTTATTGAGTTATTGAGTTGGGGTTACGGAAGTTGCTGCTTTTTGGGGAAAATGCTTTTTGTTGGTTTTGGAAGGGGTGTTCTTGCGAGCTGAGGTAACTACGGATAGAATTTCATACCCTTCTTTCAATAGTGATTCAACTCGATTGACTGGAATTAGTCCAGTATCCACAATAATTTCCATCCAGAAACAAGATTCGTCTGCTTCTTCTATGACTATGCTCATTTTGGAAAAAAACTCTTCTGACGACCTTGCCCTGCAAGCAGCCCGGTAGTTGGCACCAACAGCAGAAGCAGCTCTAAGCAATTGATTTCCAAATATTTGCGCATCACCAGTTCTAGGCAAAGCCCTGTATAAATGTGTTGCTCTAACAACGAACTCCTTGGTGCGTTTTTTAAACTGCTCTGCAAATTCTTCGTTGCTCATAGTATTCGAATTTTGGTTTCAAATTTTTGTAGAAGTTCTGTCCCCAACTCAATAACTCAAAACTCAATAACTCAAAACTTCTTCACGTCGCCCACGCCTTCTGCCCCTCCGCCAACGGTATACATCCCTCGTACCTTCCCGGCACCGGCACGTACTCCAGCACTTCGCTCGCCCCGATTTCTGAGGTGAAATAACCCACCACCGTCAGTTCTTTTAGCTTCCGCCAAGCGGCTTGTGTCGGCGAAGCCTTGTCGCCAGCAGCACGGGCATCGGCGTCCAGCTTTTTCAAAAAAGCCTGCTTCTCCTCGGCGGATAGCTTGGCGAAGGCTTTTGCATCAGTGTCCAACTGCTGGAGGCCTGCCACAAAGGCATCTCGCTCGACTTGCGGGGTACATTCCTGCATGACGGCGTGGATGAAGCTGGGCACACCTGCCTCCGTGGCACTCGGCGTACTTGTTTTGGGCAAAATCAGGTCGCAAAGCTCGTTCAGCAGAGCCTCCTGTTCGGCGCTGAGGTAGCTGGTCGCACCTGCGGTGGCCTTTGGGTCGGCCTTGCAACCGGACACGAGGGCAGCGATGGTCGGTGCGCTGATGGCGCCACCCAACAGGATGGCGGCACGGGAAAGGGCTTCTCTTCGGTTCATGCTTCTTGAAATTGGAAATTAGAAAATGGTCAATGAAGGCAATCTGATATTAAAATTCGGCAGGCGAAAGGTATTGAAATATTTTTCAGACTAAAAAGGTGCGGAAACAAAAATTGCAGCCTTGATGCAAAGCCCAGCTATTCATTGATTTTGACGAGGGACTACATTTTATACCAATTTTTTTTCCATAAAAAACTTTACTGAGTACCTTGCCCCTTCGTTTTAAAACAAGGTTTACTGTGACATGAGGCACTGTGGCCAAAAAAGTATTCAAAACTAACCAAGTATGAGTGCAAACAAAGAAAACTGGGGCTCAAGGGTCGGCCTCGTGCTGGCCATGGCAGGCAACGCCGTTGGCCTTGGCAACTTCCTCCGCTTCCCAGTACAAGCTATCCAGAATGGGGGTGGCTCGTTTATCATTCCTTACCTCGTCTGCTTTTTGTTGATGGGCATTCCGCTGCTTTTCGTGGAGTGGAGCATGGGCCGTTTCGGCGGCAAGCACGGCCACCACAGCACACCGTTCATCCTCGACTCGATGGATAAGCGCAAGTTCTGGAAATACCTCGGCGTTTTCGGTATCTTCACCAACATCGCCGTGGCAGCCTACTACTGCTACCTCGAAAGCTGGACGCTGTCGTATGCTTACCACTCCGTAGCGGGCACTTTCGCTGGTATGACACAAGAAGGCGTCAATGAGTTCTTTACCAATTACGTTAGCCTAGGTACCAACCAGCCCATCGTTTTCTGGCTGATTTGCTTGGTGCTCAACACTTGGATTCTATCTCGTGGCCTCAGCGGCGGGGTGGAAATTGTCGCCAAGATTGGTATGCCATTGCTCATTCTTTTCGGCATTTTCTTGGCGATTAAAGGCGTGACCTTGACTGCTGGAGAACTAGGCGCAGTGAACGACGGCACGACTGGCCTCAACTTCCTCTGGACTCCCAACTTTGACACCATCTGGTCGCCCAAAGTCTGGCTGGCCGCTGCGGGACAAATCTTCTTTACCCTTTCGGTGGGCATGGGTTCCATCCATTGCTACGCCTCCTACCTCAGGTCCAAGGACGACGTGGCCCTGAACGCCATGAGCGCAGGCTGGATGAACGAGTTCGTGGAAGTAGTGCTGGGTGCTGCCATCGTTATCCCTATTTCTGTAGGTTACCTCGGCATCGAGAAAGTGGTGGAACTGACCCAAACGGGCGGCCTCGGCCTCGGCTTCCGCACGTTGCCGTTCTTGTTCCAAAACTGGGGGCCATTCCTCGCCGCTGCGGCAGGCTTCATGTGGTTTATCCTGTTGTTTTTTGCGGGCATCACCTCATCCTTGGCGATGGGTACACCCGTGATGGGCTTCTTGCAGGATGAGTTTGGTTGGAAGCGCAAAAAGGCAGCATGGACATTTGGTCTAATCATCTTGGTACTCGGCGCACCTTGCGTTTTCTTCTTCAACGAAGGTGTGTTCGATGAATACGACTACTGGGCGGGCACCGTGGCTTTGGTCGTTTTTGCGGTAGCAGAAATCATCCTTTTTTCTTGGGTGTTTGGCATGGACAAAGGCTGGAAAGAAATCAATGCAGGTGCTGACATCAAAGTACCTGGTTTCTTCAAGTTTATCATCAAGTTCGTAACGCCGTTAATACTTTTGCTGGTATTCATTGGCTCGCTACCAGATATTTGGAAGAAAATAACTGACCCCAATATCAGTGGCTACGTTGTTGCTGCCCGTGTTGGCTTGTTGGCCCTCTACACAGGCATTTGCTACGTAGTTTACATCGCTTACAAAAAACGGGTACGGGAAGGCCGTTTCCATTGATACCGTTCGCATGGAATGTCATCTTGTTTTTTAAAAACAACGGACAAAAAAACCTGAAAAGACAGGCTTTTTCATCCAATTAATTTCCAACTTATGAATGGTCCAGCTTTGACGATGATGCTGATAGCCAACATCATTGTGACCGTTTTTACGGTCTATTTCTTCTTGAAAGTGCTGCGCACACCGCACAAGGACGAAGGCGATTTTCCGCCGGGCCCTTGACGCTTCGAACCGCTGGGAACTGGCTAGAACCAGTTCCCAGCGCTTTTCCTACCTGTCTATTTTCCCTGCCTTGTTTTATCAAACCTGGAGCAAAAAACTAAACATCCACTTCGGCTATTTCCGTTGGGGCGACAACCCATTTCGATTGGAGCCGATGCTCGCCAACATGAACGATTTGGTGGCTTCGCAACTAGGGATTCCGCTTGGTGAAAAATGCCGCATCCTCGACCTCGGCTGCGGGTTTGGTGCGACGTCGGCCCATTTGCAAAGGCAGTTCCCCAGTGCGAGCTTCACAGGCATCAACCAAAATCCAGTGCAGCTCGAAGCAGCTAGGCTACGCTGCCCAGCAGCCAACTTCATCTGCGCTGATTTTCAAGACACGCAACTGCCTGATGCCAGCTTCGATGCTGCCTTCGCCCTCGAAAGTGCATGTTTTGCCGAAGGTGAAACAAAGGCGAAACTCCTCTCCGAGGCCGCCCGATTGCTGCGTCCCGGCAGCAAATTTGTGGTTGTGGACGGATTCAGGAAGCACCAAAACCACTTACCCAAGCTGGTGAATTGGCTGTACGTAAAAGGCATAGCTGCATGGGGAACGCCGGGACTTTCTTCGATTGACAGCTTTGCTGAGGAATTGCAGACGAAGGGTTTTGACGAAGTACAGATCAAGGACATCAGTTGGAATCTTGCGCCGTCGTTATTGCACATCCCGATTGTTGCGGTCAGATTGCTGATTGGATTTTGGCCCCAAAAAGACCGGGAACAACTGCGCTACCTGCAAGCACTGTGCTTGACACTGGCATTGTCGCCGTTCAAAAAGCATTTTGGCTACTTTGTCGTTACTTGCATGAAAAGCGGCGTCGAATTGAAATAATAACTGAACTTTGTAAAAAAAATAGCAACTATGGAATTCAAGAATCCTTTGGCTGGCATCAAGTGGGGTCGCATCCTACTTTTCACAATACTTGGAGCGATAATCATTGGGGGTAGCATCACATACTACAACTACGGTTTGGTTTACAGCGATGGCTACCGGGATGGTACGCTCATCAAGTTTTCCCGAAAGGGGGTCATTTTCAAGACTTACGAGGGGGAACTGAACCAAGGCGGGATCGCCAACAGCACGGGTACTGCCCTGGCCAACCAAATCTGGCGCTTCTCCGTCAAGGACGATGCCGTTGCTGAAAAGCTGAATCAACTTGGCGGCAAGGTCGTACGCTTGCACTACAAAGAATACGTCAACAATTTTATCTGGGAGGGTGAAACCAACTACTTGGTAGATGGTGCCGAGGAGGTGAAATAGTGCGAAAGAAATGCGCCAAAAGAAAGCAGGGGCCATGTGCGTGGTCTCTGCTTTTTTATTTGTGCAAACCAATTTTAATCATTGATTTACAGCATTTTACGCCAAATTTTTGAATTACATTTTACTACTTCCTCCACCATGCCGACATCTCTGTTTTTGGCACTTGAAGTTTTTGGCTTTCTTGAAGGTAAAGCTTCAGTGCCAGCAAGGCAGCCACCTCGCTTTCCGCAGCTTCGCCAACAGTTAGGGCTTCTTTGGTGAAATAGTTTTTTACGAAATGCGTGTCAAACTTCCCGGATAGGAACGCCTCGTGTTCCAGCACGAATCGCCCGAAAGGCAGCGTCGTGGCCACACCCTCGATTTCGTACTCGGCTATGGCTTGGAGCAACCGCCCGATGGCCTCCGTGCGATCTTTGCCATAAGCGATGAGCTTCGCAATCATTGGGTCGTAGTAGATGGGGATGTCCATGCCCTCCTCAAAGCCATCGTCCACCCGAATGCCCTCGCCAGTGGGTCGGCGGTAGGTGCTCAGTCGCCCGATGCTAGGCAGGAATTCGTTGAGGGGGTCTTCGGCATAAACCCGCAGCTCCACGGCATGACCTTTGATGCGCAAATCGTCCTGTGAGAACGACAGTTTTTCACCCCTAGCCACCCGAATTTGCTGCTCCACGAGGTCAATCCCGGTAATCAGCTCCGTTACTGGGTGCTCCACCTGCAAGCGGGTGTTCATCTCCAGGAAATAGTAGTTCAGGTGCTCGTCCACGAGGAATTCGACCGTGCCCGCCCCTGTATACTGGCAGGCCTGCGCCACTTTCACGGCATCGGCGCCCATCGCTGCCCGCACTGCTGGGGTGAGGATGGCGCTGGGGGCTTCCTCCACCACTTTCTGGTGACGACGCTGTACACTGCACTCCCGCTCGAAGAGGTGAACCGTGTTGCTGTGACTATCTGCCAGCACCTGAATCTCGACGTGCCGAGGCGAACCGATGTATTTTTCGATGAAAACCGAGCCATCGCCAAACGACGATATGGCCTCGCTGATGGCCCGCTCCATTTGGCTGGCAAGCTCCGCTTCGTGCTCCACGATGCGCATGCCCTTGCCGCCGCCGCCGGCCGATGCCTTGATTAGCACGGGGTAGCCGATTTTTTTGCAAATCGTTTTTGCCTCGGCAACATCGCTGATGGCGTGCTCTGTGCCGGGCACCATCGGGATGTTGAAGTGGCGCTCGTCATCCTTTGCTGCCATGTTGCTGACCATCAACTCTTTGGAGTAGGGCGAATTGCCATTAAACGGAATCACCGCATCGGTGAC
>CAYTZS010000170.1:0-7523 GCA_964442355.1 uncultured Saprospiraceae bacterium
ACGCCCCCGCGGGGGGGCCCCCCCCCCCCCCCCCCCGCCGCTATTTTTATCGAGGAGGTGTCAATTGTTCGTTGAAGGAAAGTGGAAACAAAAAAGGCGGAAGCCCGAAAGCATCCGCCCAAACTATTTGTGCTATAAATCTTTGAGGTAGAAGTGTTTATACCTCCACAGCTTTGTTGTTCCAAATTGGAATATACAGTTGACCTTGGAGGATGTTCCTCGAAATCACGATGCGCTGCACCTCCGAAGTTCCCTCGTAAATCTGCGTGATTTTCGCATCCCGCATCAGACGCTCAACGTGGTATTCCTTCACATAGCCGTAGCCACCATGCACTTGCACCGCTTCTACGGAGTGCTTCATGGCCGCCTCTGAGGCAAAAAGCTTAGCCATGGCGCTGGCTGGGCCAAACTCCATGCCTTGGTCTTTGAGCCAAGCGGCACGATAAACGAGCAACTTGGCCGCTTCGATGTCGGTGGCCATGTCCGCCAGCTTGAAGGCGATGGCCTGGTGCTGCGAAATGGGCTTGCCAAACGCTGCCCGCTCCTTCGAGTAGGCGAGTGAAAGTTCGTAAGCGCCACCAGCGATGCCCAATGCCTGCGCTGCAATACCGATGCGGCCACCTTCAAGGGTGCGCATGGCGAACTTGAAGCCGAAGCCATCCTCGCCGATACGGTTCGATTTGGGCACTTTCACGTCGTTGTACATGATGGTGTGCGTGTCGGAGGCCCGGATGCCGAGCTTGTCTTCCTTTGCGCCAATCACCACGCCATCCCAGCTGGTTTCCACGATGAGGCAGTTGATGCCTTTGTGGGCCTTTTCTGGGTGCGTTTGCGCCATCACAAGGTGAACCTGCGAGGTACCGCCGTTGGTAATCCAGTTTTTCGTGCCATTGAGCAGGTAGTAGTCGCCCATGTCCACAGCGGTGGTGCGCTGGCTGGTGGCATCACTGCCGGCCTCTGGCTCGGAAAGGCAGAAGGAGCCAATCCATTCGCCCGTGGCAAGTTTGGGAAGGTACTTGGCCTTTTGCTCCTCGGTGCCGTAGGCTTGGATGCCCCAGCAGACGAGGGAATTGTTGACAGACATGATAACGGAGCAGGAGGCGTCAACCTTGGAGATTTCCTCCATCGCCAACACATAGCTCAGTGTGTCCATGCCGCCGCCGCCGTAAGCAGGGTCTACCATCATTCCCATAAAGCCCATCTCGCCCATTTGGCGGACTTCTGCTTTCGGGTATTTCATTTCCCGGTCACGTTCGATGACGCCGGGCTTCAGGACGTTTTGCGCAAAATCCCTTGCGGCTTGCTGCACGGCCTGTTGTTCTTCTGTTAGTTCAAAAAACATACGCTGAAATGGATTTGGTTAGGTTCAAAAGCTGTCTTTGTAGCTTGTTTAATTTGAATTTACGGGGCAAAATTAGGGAAAAGAGGCTATTTTTTCATGGCCTGAGAATGATACTCGTTGAGGTACAGCAGCCTCAGCTGCTCAATCAACCAATGTCCAATTACAAAACACCTATCACTCCTCTTCATCTGCATAAAAAAATCGCCTATCCGGCTCGTTCATCGCCTGCCAAAGCACGTCCTTGAGTTCGTCGAGGCCCTGTTCAGCTACGGCTGAGATGAAAACGGTAGGAAGCCCCTGCGGCACGGCCTCTCTCCGCAGCATTTCGATGATGTCGGCGTCAATCAGGTCGCATTTGGTGACAGCAAGCACTCGTGGCTTGTCCAACAGTTCCGGGTTGTATTGCTTGATTTCGTTGAGCAGGATGCGGTACTCCTTGCGGATGTCCTCGGTCGTACACGGCACCATAAACAGCAGCGTGGCATTGCGCTCAATGTGGCGCAGGAAGCGCAAGCCGAGACCCCGACCTGTGTGTGCCCCCTCGATGATACCGGGTATGTCTGCGATGACGAAGGACTGATGCCCCCGGTACGCCACCATGCCCAATTGCGGCACCAGTGTGGTGAACGGGTAGTCGGCAATTTTCGGCTTGGCTGCCGACAGTGCCGATACCAGCGTGGATTTACCAGCGTTCGGAAAGCCAACAAGGCCCACATCGGCCAGTATTTTCAGTTCCAAAATCTTCCACTCCTCCCTGCCGGGTTCGCCCGGCTGGGCGTATTCGGGTGCTTGGTTGGTGGGCGTCTTGAAGTGGTCGTTGCCAAGGCCACCCCTACCACCGGGGGTCAGGATGACTTTTTGGTCGTGCTCCGTGATTTCGAAGTGGATTTCGCCTGTCTCGGCATCTTTGGCCACTGTGCCGAGCGGCACATCGAGAATGATGTCTTCGCCGTAGCCGCCAGTAGAAGTACTGCCGCCACCGGGTTTGCCATCTCCAGCGATGACGTGCTTTCGGTATTTGAGGTGCAGCAGTGTCCAAGTGTTGCGGTTGCCCCGCAGGATGATATGGCCGCCACGACCACCGTCGCCACCGTCGGGGCCGCCACGGGAGTTGAAGCGGTCACGCAGGAAGTGCGCACTACCTGCCCCACCCTTACCTGAGCGGCAGCAGATTTTAACGTAGTCAACAAAGTTTTGGTCAGCCATGTACGGAGTTATGAGTTTTAAGTTTTGAGTTTTGAGTGGTTGAGCCGTGTTACCAACTCAAAACTTGAAACTCAAAATTCAAAACTTTTACAGTTTATCTATCGCTTCGCAAAGCCGCCCGAAGATGTCTTCGATACTGCCTACGCCATTGATTTTCAACGACTTGCCTGCTTGGGCATAGTAGTCGAAAACGGGAGTTGTTTCGTTTTTGTAAACAGCAATGCGCTTGCCGATGATTTCGGGGTCGTTGTCGTCGGAGCGGCCGGAGGTCTTGCCACGGAGCAGGATGCGCTCGGTGATTTCCTCGTCGCTCACCTCGAGGGCGATGAGGCCACTGACACAGGTGCCCATGCTGTCGAGCAGTTGGTCGAGTGCTTCGGCTTGTGCCACGGTGCGTGGGAAGCCGTCGAAGATGATGCCTTTCACGCCGGGATTGGCGTCCACCTTGTTCTTCAACATGCCAATGGTGACAGCGTCCGGCACGAGTTGGCCCTGGTCCATGTAACTCTTCGCCAGCAGGCCGAGTTCGGTACTGTTGCCGATTTCGTAGCGGAACAAGTCGCCCGTTGAGATGTGAAGCAACTGGTATTTTTCTACCAAATGAGCTGCCTGTGTGCCCTTGCCGGAGCCTGGGGGGCCGAAAAGTATAAGGTTTAGCATCGTGATTAGTGATTGGTGATTAGTGACTGGTCGCCTCGTTGCTGGCAGCCAGTTACCAGCCATTTTTCAAAATGAGGTGCGAAAATAAGAAAATGCGGGCAGACGAGCAGGATTGATTGCTGAATTGCTTGATTGCTGAATTGTTGAACGGAGCATGCCCACCCAACAATTCAGCAATTCAACAATCCCTAAAAATCAAACTTGATGCCTTGCGCCAACGGAACCACCTTGCTGTAATTGATGGTGTTCGTTTGGCGGCGCATGTATGCTTTCCAGGAATCGGAGCCAGACTCTCGTCCACCACCTGTTTCCTTTTCGCCACCGAATGCCCCACCGATTTCGGCGCCACTGGTGCCGATGTTCACGTTGGCGATGCCGCAATCAGAACCCGCCACGCTGAGGAACTTCTCGGCCTCCCGCATGTCGTTGGTCATAATTGCGGAGCTAAGACCCTGCGGCACGCCGTTCTGGATGGCGATGGCCTCGTCCAAATCTTTGTATTTCAACAGGTAAAGAATTGGCGCAAAAGTCTCGTGCTGTACGATGGCCATGTCGTTGCGAGCTTCCGCAATGCACGGCTTCACGTAGCAGCCACTCTCGTAGCCAGGGCCTTCCAGCACGCCACCTTCCACGAGGAACTGGCCACCCTGCGCCTTGCACTGCTCGATGGCGCTGAGGTAAGCGTTCACCGCTGCCTTGTCAATCAGTGGGCCAACGTGGTTGTGCTGATCGAGGGGGTCGCCGATGCGGAGCTGGCCGTAAGCCTTGGCCATTTTCGTTTTCACCTCCTCGAACTGGCTCTCGTGAACGATGAGCCTGCGGGTGGTGGTGCAGCGTTGCCCCGCCGTGCCGACGGCCCCGAAGAGCGCCCCGGTGAGCACGATGTTCAGGTCGGCGCTGGGGGTGACGATGATGGCGTTGTTGCCGCCGAGTTCGAGCAGGCTGCGACCGAGGCGGCCCGCCACCGTTTGCCCCACGATTTTGCCCATGCGGGTGCTACCAGTGGCGCTGATGAGCGGCACACGGGTGTCCTGCGTCATCCATTCGCCCACTTTGTAGTCGCCATTGATGAGGCAGACGACGCCTTCGGGCACGTTGTTGTTCTTCAAAACTTCTTGGAAAATATTCTGGCAGGCAACGCCGCAGAGGGGCGTTTTCTCCGACGGCTTCCAGATGCAGACGTCGCCGCAGACGAGTGCCAGCATGGCGTTCCACGACCAAACGGCCACCGGAAAGTTGAACGCCGAAATGATGCCGACCACGCCGAGCGGGTGCCACTGCTCGTACATGCGGTGGTGCGGGCGCTCGGAGTGCATGGTGAGGCCGTAGAGTTGGCGGCTGAGGCCGACGGCAAAGTCGCAGATGTCAATCATTTCCTGCACCTCGCCGAGGCCCTCTTGGAGGCTCTTGCCCATCTCGTAGCTCACGAGCTGGCCGAGGGGTTCTTTGTAACGGCGCAGTTCTTCACCATACTGCCGCACGATTTCGCCCCGCTTGGGCGCTGGTATTTCCCGCCAAACGAGGAAGGCTTCCTGCGCCTTGGCCAGTACGGCTTCGTACTGTTCACGAGTGGTCTGGCTCACGCTGCCGATGAACTGGCCGTCCACTGGGCTGTGCGATTGGATGTACTCGTAGCTGAGGTCCGACTGCTGGCCAGTGCTGGTGCCGGGGTTGTTTTCTTGGAGGTTGAGTTTTTTTAAGAAGTCTTTTGCCATGAGGAATGAGAATTGAATTTTGGTTAGGTGTACGGGGATTTTGGGGTTGGGTTGTTTTGGGGGGCAAAGATACGGGGGAGGAAGAGGTTCAAGGGAGTTAGAAGACTTTTCTTTTTCGCTTTTTACCAGCTCGGACAGTCCAATTCAATACTTTTTTTTCAAAAAAACATCCTCGCCGAAGCCATTTTCAAAATCTGGCACGATTTTTTGTCAATTTTTATTCGCAGTAAAAAAACAAAAACACTAACAATGCAAGGAGCAAACACTATCGCCAAAAATTCATCTTTCCATCCATCCGATCTTTCCCCGGAATTTGCAGAGTGGCTTACGAACGAAAAGGAAGACGCTGTCCGTCACCAAAGGCGCATCGTCAAGGCAACGATGATGATTGCAGTTGCTATCGTTCTGTTTTTGTTGAAAGAGCAATCCGAATGGGTTGCTGGCCTGCTCGACCTGGACACCTACGTGGCCCGGTAATCAACCTGTATTTCACTTCGTTCTTATAAGGATACAAATTGCTCGGCCCTCTTTTCTTGCGGTGAGGGCCAAAAAAATTTCTTGGTAACAAATTTTCAAATTGCGAAACCTGTCGGCGTAAACCCCGACAGGTTTTTTTTATTGGTAAAATGCAAAATGTCATTAAAGGATTGTCCGTGCGTTCCTTAATTTTCCGCCTCGTTTCGTTTTGAGCGCATACCGGCGTTCGGTGGCGTCAAATTTTATTGCTTTATGACCACGACCGTACAAGAAAAAACGTCCGTCATCATCAAGTTCGCAGGGGACTCCGGCGACGGGATGCAGCTCACGGGCGGCCTTTTCACCGATGACACTGCCTTCACGGGCAGCGACCTCTCTACCTTCCCGGACTTCCCAGCCGAGATACGTGCCCCAGTGGGCACCATTGCTGGGGTCTCTGGCTTCCAACTGCATTTTGGCAGCCAGCGGATTTTCACCCCCGGCGACCGCTTCGATGTGCTGGTGGCGATGAACGCTGCCGCCCTCAAGTCCAACATCAAGTCGGTAAAACCTGGCGGCACCATCATCATCAACGAAGATGGCTTCGACTCAAAAAACCTGCGACTCGCCAAGTACGACGAGACGCAGAACCCTTTGGAAAACGGCAGTTTGGAGGGTTTTGAGGTGCTCAAAATCCCTGTGACGAAAATGACCCGTGAGTCCATCAGCGACTCCACGCTGGGCACGAAGGAAAAAGACCGTTGCAAGAACATGTTTGTGCTGGGCTTCTTGCTCTGGCGCTACAGCCGCTCGCTCGACACGACGCTGAATTTCCTCAATGCCAAGTTCAAGAAGAAGCCGGACATCCTCGATGCCAACGTCAAGGCGCTTCATGCAGGGTACAACCTCGGCGATACGATGGAGGTGTTCAACGACCGCTACACGGTAAAGCCCGCCGAGTTAGAGAAAGGCAGCTATCGCAGCATCAACGGCAACGATGGCATCGTACTCGGCCTCATCACCGCTTCCAAAAAGCTGGGGCTCTCGCTGTTTTACGGTTCGTACCCCATCACCCCGGCGTCCAGCATCCTGCACGGCCTGTCGAAGCATAAAAACTTCGGGGTGCGCACTTTCCAGGCGGAGGACGAAATCGCTGCCATTTCCTCGGCCATCGGCGCCAGTTACGGCGGCAATCTTGGTGTCACAGGCACATCTGGCCCTGGGCTTGCGCTCAAGGGCGAGGCAATGGGCTTGGCTGTCATGCTCGAAATACCACTGGTGGTCATTGACGTACAGCGGGGCGGCCCATCCACGGGTTTGCCCACCAAAACAGAGCAAAGCGACCTGCTGCAAGCCATGTATGGCCGCAACGGTGAATGCCCCGTGGCAGTGGTGTCTGCCAGCAAACCTTCCGATTGCTTTGAAACGGCGATGGAAGCCTGCCGCATTGCCGTACAACACATGACGCCCGTCGTGCTGCTGAGCGACGGTTATATCGCCAATGGTGCAGAGCCGTGGCGCTACCCGAAGGCATCCGATTTGCCAGAAATGAAGACCAGTTTTGCGCAACCAAACGAGGACGGCAGCCATTTCATGCCCTACCAGCGCGACGAAAAACTTGCTCGCCCCTGGGCCATCCCCGGTACGCCAGGCTTGCTGCACCGGGTCGGGGGCATCGAGAAGGAGGACGTGACGGGCAACATCAGCTACGACCCCGCCAACCACGAGCACATGGTGAAAACCCGTGAGCGCAAGGTGGAAATGATAGCTGATTACATCCCAGCGCAAAAAATCGAGTCGGGCCATGAAAGCGGCAGCGTGCTGCTGCTCGGATGGGGCTCGACGTATGGCGTCTGCGAGTCAGTGACGCACAGCCTGACGGAATTGGGCTACTCGGTCGGCCATGCGCACCTGCGCTACTTGCGCCCGTTCCCCGCCAATTTGGAGGAGCTGATGAAGCGCTTCGACAAAGTGGTGATTCCTGAAATTAACAACGGACAACTTGTGAAGGTCATCCGGGACAAATTCCTGCTGCCCGCAATTCCGTTCAACAAGATTCAGGGTACGCCGATCGCACATGAGGAGTTGTTTGATTTTGTTGTGAACCTATTAAAGTAAATCGCTTGTCGTGGCTCGGCAAAGCC